>DCFP01000117.1:39261-54241 GCA_002319925.1 Holophagaceae bacterium UBA1801
GTAGCTGACGAAGTACTCGACGGCGTTCTTGGGGAAGAACTGCTTGAACTCGCTGAAGAGCTGGGCCGCCAGCGTCTTGTTGGGCGCGAAGATCAAGGCCGGGCGGTTCAAGCGGGCGATGGTGGAAGCCATGGTGAAGGTCTTGCCCGAGCCCGTCACTCCCAGCAAAGTCTGGAAACGGTCTCCTGCCTCGATGCCCTTCACCAGCTGCTCGATGGCCTCCGGTTGGTCTCCTGCGGGCTGGTACGGCGCATGAAGCTTGAAGGGACGGGGTTTGGCCATGGAAGGATTCTACTATCCACCGCAGCCCATGGCTCGATCAGGATCCTTGCGAATCACAAGGTTTCATGTGACTGCGCATTCTCGATTTGTAAAGCGTCTTCCGGAACGCGCCGATGTCCAAGCCAGGATGAAGCGTCTTACCCAAGGACTGTCCGCAGGTAAGTAATGCAGGATCCGCCAGGAGGTAGATTCCAATGGGCATGGGGTGGTTCAACAATCTATCCGTCCGGTTCCGGTTGGCCGTTTCTTTCGGGCTCGTGCTGGTCTTCCTGGTTGGACTCATGGGGTTCAGCCTCTGGAACCTCCAGACGTCCTTCCGCAGCGCCAAGGCCATGTTCGATCAGCAATTGACACCCATCGCGCAGCTCAGCCAGGTCAATGCAGCCCGGTTGAGGATGGAATTCACGACGCTCAATCACGTCCTTACCACGGACGGGAACGACATGTCGAAGAACGAGGCCCTGTGCAAGTACTACGACGGTGAATTCGAACGCACCATGGAACTCTTCAAGACCAATATCGAGTCCATGGGAGGTTCCGCGGCCGAGGCCGATCGGACCGCCCTGAATGGGCTCGTGGATTCCTACACGAAATTGGCCTCGATCAGGGATCAGCGGATCATTTCCGTTTCCAAGGCTGGCGAGAAGGACAAGGCTGCCCTCACCGTTCAGTCGGAGTTCCTGCCCCTCGAAGGCACCATGAACCAGACTTTCACCAAGATGTCGGACGATCACATGGCCCAAGCCAAGTTGGCGCTGGCTGCCATCCAGAAGTCCTACCGGAACACCCTGATGTTGTCGTTCATCGCCATCGGCATCGCTTTGCTACTGGGCATCACGGTGAGTATTCTCCTCAGCCGCAGCATCGCCAAACCATTGGAGGAATTTTCCAGCGTCCTGCAGGCCACGGCCGGTGGGGATCTGCGCGCCCGGAGCAAGTTGCGGACACGGGATGAATTCGGGCACATGGCCCGGACGCTCAATCAGATGGGAGATCAGCTCCAGAACACCATGGGCGCCATCAAGTCGGCGGTGGATCAGGTGGCTAGCGGATCCCACGAGCTTTCCGCTGCCGCGGATGAGATGTCCACCACGACGGATGCCATCGCCCGCAGCACCAACATCCAGAAGGAAGGAGCGGAGCGCATGGCGGCGGCCATCACGGAGCTTTCCGCCAGCATCGCCGAAGTGGCGAGTGGAGCCCAGGAGACTCAGATCAAGCTCGTGGATACGCAGAATGCCGCAGAGCAAGGCACCGAGGCCGGAGGCAACACCACGGAAGCCATGGCCGGGATCACCCGGACAGCCGGGGCCATTTCCCAGGCGGTCGTGGTGATCCAGGAGCTCGCCCGCCAGACCAATCTGCTCAGCCTCAACGCAGCCATCGAGGCGGCCAAGGCGGGCGAGATGGGCAAGGGCTTCGCCGTGGTGGCTGAAGAAGTGCGCAAGCTGGCGGAACGCTCCGGCGGCGCCGCCAAGGAAGTGAACCTGCTCATCCAGGAGGCCAAGGATGCCGTGGATCGGGGAGGCGCAACAGTAAAGGCCACCGTTCATGCATTGGAAACTATCCGCAAGAACCTGACGGCCTTCGGGCGCCTGGCGACCCATATCGCCCAGGCCACCGCAGAGCAGAGCCGCACCGGTGAGGAAGCCGCCCACCAGGTGGAGCGGGGCGTCAACGAGTCCATCCAGACCGCCTCTGCAACAACCCAGCTCTCAGCGACCACCGAGGAGATTGCCCGCACCGCCCGCGACCTGGCCGACGTGGCCGAGACTTTGGCGAATCAGGTGTCGGTGTTTCAGGTGTAGGGGTCGGTGGTCAGTGGCTAGTGGTCAGTTGCAAGAAGAGCCGGAAACGTTGTTTCCGGCTCTTCTTGCTTAAGTTTTGTTGCGGCCCATGGCCGCATCATTCATTCAACTAACCACCGACCACCGGCCACTGATCACACCTTTTTCAACACCACGCACGCATTGGTGCCGCCGAAGCCGAAGTTGTTGTTCAGGGCGTACTCCGCCGAGAACTGGGCGGGGGCGTTGGCGCAGACGTCCAGGTCGCAGTCGGGGTCCTGGTTTTCCACGTTGATGGTGGGGGGGATCTTGCCGGTCTCGATCACCTTAGCGGTGATGATGGTTTCCAGGGCACCGGCGGCGCCCAGGAGGTGGCCGTGCATGGACTTGGTGGAGCCCACCTTGAGCTTGGCGGCGTGATCGCCGAAGACGGCCTTGATGGCCATACACTCGATGCGGTCGCCGGCGGGAGTGGAGGTTCCGTGGGCATTCACGTAGGCAATCTGGTCGGGAGTAATGCCGGCATCCAGGATCGCGGCCTTCATGACGCGGATGGGGCCATCGCCATCATCGCTCGGCCCGGAGATGTGGTGGGCGTCGCCGCTCATACCGTAACCGGCGACCTCGGCGTAGATCTTGGCACCGCGGGCCTTGGCCAGTTCGTATTCCTCGAGGATCACCACGCCGGAGCCCTCGCCCATGACGAAACCGTCCCGGTCCTTGTCGAAGGGGCGGCTGGCCTTCTCGGGGGCATCATTGCGGGTGGACAGGGCACGCATGGAAGAGAAACCCCCCACGCCCAGCTCATTGATGACGGAATCACTGCCACCGGCCATCATGCGGTCGGCGTAGCCGAACATGATCAGACGGGCCGCATCGCCGATGGCGTGGGTGCCCGTGGCGCAGGCGGTAGCGCAGGCGCTGGTGGGACCCTGCAGGCCGTACTTGATGGCGATGAAGCCGCCTGCCAGGTTGATGATGAGGCTCGGAATGAAGAAGGGGCTGGTACGGCGGGGTCCGCGGTAGCCGTGGGCCTCGGTCCAGATGGTACCCAGGCCGCCGATGCCGGAGCCGATGTTGATGCCGAAGCGCTCCCGCTCAGCCTTGGACAGTTCCATCCCAGTCAGGCCTGAGTTCTCCATGGCCTCGGTGGCGGCGGCCATGGCGTACTGGATGAAGATGTCCATCTTCTTCTGTTCTTTTTTGTCGATGCACGTGTCTGGGTTGAAGCCCTTGATCTCGCCCGCGATCTTGCACGCAAAATCCGTGGCGTCGAACCTGGTGATCATCCCGATCCCGCTCTTGCCCTCCAGGAGGCTACCCCAGGTTTCAGGCACCGTCAGGCCACAGGGATTTACCGTTCCAATGCCCGTAATGACCACGCGGCGTCGTTGAATGGATGTCATAGCGTCACCTCGGAAACGAAATCAGGATGCCACAAGGCTTTGACGATGCACCCCCAAGGGTGTGCCCAGGAGTGGGAACATCCTTCGGCATCCTATAGATAAGCGCCGCGAGAGCCTTGTGCTCCGCGGCGCATGGTTCAAAGGCTCAAGCTCTTCAAGCCTTGGAGTTCTTCTCGATGTAGGAGATCGCATCACCCACGGTACGGATCTTCTCCTGCTCACTTTCAGGAATCTCAATGCCAAACGCTTCTTCGATGGCCATGATGATCTCCACCGTGTCCAGACTGTCAGCGCCCAGGTCATCCACGAAATGGCTGCTCTCGGAAATGGAATCTTCGGGCTTGGCAAGCTGTTCGGCGATGATCGCGATTACCTTCTTACGAATTTCGGCCATTCTGGTTCTCCTCGAAACCATGCGAGGCTATCACAGCAAATTCGCAATGCCAAGTCACGGTACGGAACCCCATGCCCCGCAAACCCGATCATCCTGAGCCGGAAGGCGGCTGGCCGCTGGGCTGGAGCCGATCCATGGCGGAATTCCAGACCTACCTCGCCATCGAGCGCGGATTATCCACACACACGGTTTCAGGCTATCTTTCGGACCTTCGGCTGCTGGCACAGTGGGCCCTGGAGCAGGAAGTTTCCCCTTCTGACCTCGATCGGGAAAAAGTGACGCAATTCATCGTCAGCCAGCATGGTGAGGGAAAAGCCTCCCGCAGCATCGCTCGCCTTTCCTCCGCATTGAGGCAATTCCTGGGTTTCATGCGGATGGAAGGAGAAGGGGCCGCGGGTCCGGAAGCCGTGGTGCGACCTCCAAGACCCCCGCGCATCCTCCCCCGGTCCCTTACCGAATCACAGGTGGAATCCCTGCTCAGCGCGCCCGATGTCTCGACCCCGCTTGGCGTGAGGGATCGCGCCTGGATGGAACTGCTCTATGCCTCGGGCCTCCGAGTCACTGAATTGGCGGAGATCCCTGCCCTTTCCATTTTCCTGGACGAAGGGTTCCTCAAGGTAATGGGCAAGGGACGGAAGGAGCGCCTGGTGCCCTTCGGCGAAGGCGCCGAACACTGGATCCGGGCCTGGCTGAAGCTCCGGCCGGGTCTGAAGCCGCAAACGGACGCACTGTTCGTGGGCCGACTTGGCGAACCCCTCACACGTCAGCACTTCTGGCGCCTGCTCAAGGGCTATGCCGTGAAGGTGGGCATTGCACGGAATGCCGTCAGTCCGCACGTGCTGCGCCACGCCTTCGCAACCCATCTGCTGGATCACGGCGCGGATCTGCGAGCCGTGCAGGCGATGCTGGGGCACGCGGATATCTCGACGACTCAGATCTACACCCATGTTCATCAGGCAAGGCTTCGCGCCCTTTACGACCGGATGCATCCTCGCTCCGCCCCTTGATTCCGTCTATCGCGGAGCCCACCGGGCTCCACTCCCGCTCGCTATGCTCGCGGAGACGGAAGCCTTCCCCCAGATCGCATCCCGCACTGCGGGATGCTCCCGCTCCTCGCTTCGCTCGCTCGCGGATGGGGCCCCGTGGGCGCGCGGATATCTCGACGACCCAGATCTACACCCATGTTCATCAGGCAAGGCTCCGCGCCCTTTACGATCGGATTCATCCTCGCTCCGCCCCTTGATTCCGTCTATCGCGGAGCCCGCCGGGCTCCACTCCCGCTCGCTATGCTCGCCGAGACGGAAGCCTTCCCCCAGATCGCGAGCGCTGATTCTTTCGAGAAATCCACGGCTCCAAAGCATTCTTACCGTGCATGACGAGCCGGATTATGCGAAAAATGAATATTGACGATTCCACCAGACAGCTTCTCTCGGCCTGAGTGGGTTCGTTCATCCACCTGGAAAGGCCGTCATGTCGATCGGGAAGATGTCCCTGGACCAAGCGATCCTCCACCTGATCGGGGCCCGGCAGATTCCTGACCAGGCATCCATGCTGGAACTGCTGGCCCAGGAGGGTTTCCAGCTGACCCAGGGGACTCTTTCGAGGCGCCTGGCGAAGCTGTCTGTGCAGAAGCGGGAGGGGCATTACCAGCGGGTCATCCCCCACGATCACCCCATGCCGCCTTACACCTTGTTCGAATCCCCGCCGAACCTGCTGATGCTCCAGACTGGACCAGGATTCGGTATGGCTTTGGCCATCCGAGTGGACCGCAGCAATGTTCCCGGCGTGGCCGGGACGCTGGCGGGCGAGGACACCCTCCTGATCGCCGTGGCCCGCGGCCATGAGCTGTCTGAGATCCGGGCGCGCATCGAGAAGGTGCTTGGCCCCCCCCAATAGGCTGTCTGGTCAGTAGACGCCCGGGGCCGCATCGGGCCATGATGAAGTCTGGAGAAAATTCGACATGGCCCCACGCAAGAGCAGCAAGAGCCCGGAAACCTCGGTGGCAAAGGCATCCCCTAAACCCCGCGGCCGGAAACCTGCGTCTTCAAAATCGACTGGGGCGAAACTCCAGGCCGAGATCGCCCCCGTTCCGGTAGTGGAAGAGGCCCCCGCCCCGGCCAAGCGGGGCCGGAAGCCGAAAACAGCTGCCCCTGCCCCGGAAGTTCCGAAGGTGGAAACCACTCCGGCGGCTCCTGCCTCTGTCGCCGAGGCGGAGACCGGCAGCGGATTCCCGGCGAATGTGCAGACCATTCTCACGGCTATCCAAGAAGGCCGGGCCGTGGAATTGATCTTCGCGGATGCCGATGCGAATCCACCACGGACCTTCGAAGCCCGCCAACTCGTCTTTGATGTCTTCACCAAGGCTTGGTTCATCTGGGGTTGGGACCGCCGCTACAACGCCGAGCGCCACCATCGCGTGGACCTGCTGTCCGAGGTGAACATCGTGGAAGGCGTCGGCCGGGCGGCCCAGGGCCCCTACAAGGACGGAACGCCTGCCAACCAGATCGGCGGCTGGCTGGGCGGCGAGCCCATTCCCGTCCGGGCCATTCTGCTCAAGCAGTGGATCTACGCGGTGAAGCAGGCACCCGCGGTATTCCCCGACTTCAAGCTCGAGGATCTTGAGGAAGGCAAGGCCATGGTTTCCTTCGTGGGCACGGACCTCCGCGCCATCGCCCGCTGGTGCATGCAGTTCGGTGACGGCATCCAGGTCCTGGAGCCCCAACGGCTCATCGATCGCATTAAGCAGGTGGGCGTCACCTGGGCCGGCAAGCCAGCCGTTCAGCCCGCAGCGCCTCCCCAGCCCAAACCGGCGCCCGAGCCCAAATCCGAACCCAGGCCCGAATTCCACCGCAAGCCGGAACATCCCCGCCACGAGCCCCGGGAACATCACGAACCCCGCGAGTTCAAAGAAACCCGGGAAAGCGAGGCTCCCAAGCCGAAATCCGGCAAGATCGAGATCCGGATCGACCGGTTGTAGGCGGAGGACCTCGGGCCGTCCCCAAAAGCGATCCCAGGCCATCGGAGTGGGTCGGATATCCATTTCCGGCCGTGAAAGGTGTGCGGATCGCAATTCTTGACCAGAACAATCAGGAACTGTAAGATTTCGACTGGTCATAGCTGGGAGATCCGTCCTTGAAGATTTCGGCCCGCGGGAGATATTCGATGCAAGCTTTGTTCGATCTGGCCCACAACAGCCACGGACAGCCGGTGCCGCTGCATCTCATCGCCCAGCGCCAGGACCTCAGCCTGCCTTTCCTCGAACAGATCTTCAACAAGCTCAAGCGGGCCGGAATCGTGGCCAGCGTGCGCGGCCCCAAGGGCGGCTACATCATCACCCGGCCTTGCAATCAGGTCACGGTGGGCGATGTGCTCCGGCTTACGGACGGCAGTTTCTACGCGGTCGCCCGGGAAGACCCGAAGGGCGCCAAGAGCGCCATCAAGGCCGATGCAACCATGAACAGCCTGCTCTGGAAGCAGCTGTCGGAACACATCACCAACTTCATGGACACCATCACCCTGGCGGACCTCTGCGTCGAAAGCGCCAGCAACTGCTGCCCCAACTGCACGTGCCCGAACTACACCCATGAACTCGCCGAAGACTTGAAGAGCGGGCACCGCAAGCCCCATGGCACTCTGAATTGAATCTGCCTTGAGCAACCCCTGCGCCCTGCCCAGCTTAGCTCTGCCTCCCACGGACGAGGATCTGAAGGGCTTGCCCAAACTGGAGGAACGTATTCGCCGCAAGGTAGGCGTATGCGTTACCGAATATGAACTGATCCAGGAGGGAGACCGTATCCTGGTGGGCCTCAGCGGCGGCAAGGATTCCTGGGCTCTGCTGGATGTGCTCGAGTCCCTGAGACGCCGTGCTCCCATAAAATTCGAGGTTCACGGCATCACCATCGATCCCGGCTTCCCCGGCTATAACCCGGACCGCATCGCGGATGTCTGCGAGCAGAAAGGCATCCCGCACCAGATTCTTCCCGCGCCCATCGACACCATGATCCGCAAGAAGCCCGAGATCACACCCTGCGCCATGTGCTCGCGCCTGCGGCGCGGCGTGATCTACACCTTCGCGAAACAGCACGGCTACACCAAGATCGCCCTGGGACATCATCTGGACGACCTCATCGAGACCCTGCTCATCAACCAGTTCTTCGAGGGCAGGCTATCCACCATGCCCCTGAAACTGAGGAGCGACGATGGCGCCAACACGGTGATCCGTCCTTTAGGCACTTGCGAGGAAGAGGATCTGCGGCGCCTTGCATGGCTGAAGGGCTATCCCATCGTACCCTGCGGTTGTCCCCTTTGCGGCGCTTCCGTGCTGGAGTCCCGCCGTGCTCAGATCAAAGCGCTCGTGGCGGACCTGCGCAAGAGCATCCCCGACCTCAAATACTGCCTGCTCAAGGCCATGAAGAACGTGAAGACCAGCCATCTGCTCGACAAGCATCTGCTGGCACTTCCGAAGGAATTCCTGCGTTGAGCTGAAGACCGGAGCTGATAGCCTATTCGGATCACCGGAGTCCTCCATCCCATGAACCCCACGACCAGAGCTTGGGCCACCAAGGCTGAGGCGGATCTCGCCACCGCGGAACGGGAGCTGCAGGTTCAGGAGAATCCGAATTTCGACGCGGTCTGCTACCACGCCAAGGAATGCGCCCTGAACTACCTCAAGGCACGCCTGGAAGCGGCGGAGGTCGCGTTTCCCATCACCTCGCACCTGGTCGTGCTGTTGGAACTTTGCCTCGAACTCGAACCGGGCTGGGAATCCTTCCGTGAGCACCTGCGCTTCCTCACGACTTCCGCCAACCAGAGCCTGGAAGCCGACTCTCAGACGGATCTCGGGGTCGCCACACAGGCAGTGGAGATGACGAAGGCCTTTCGGGAGGAAGTGAAGCGCGGCCTGGAGAACTGGCCGACGACAGCGGAACAGGAATAGCCCGTAACCCAGGTCAGTCCCAATGCCCATGATAGGGTTGAGGGAGATCGCGCCGAGGCTGGGTTGAGCATGCCGTTTCTGTCCCGCATTCCAGATCACCGCAAGGGTCTAGTCTATATCGTCATCGCAGCCCTGCTCTGGAGCTCGAGCGGGCTGTTCATCAAGGTCCTCACCCTCACGGCCTTCCAGATCAGTTTCTTCCGGTCACTGGTGGCGGCAATGACGATCGTGGCGGTTCTGCGGTTCCAGGGCCGCAAACCGGAATTCCATTTCAGGCTCCCGGACCTGGCCTGCACCCTCTGCTACGCCATGACCGTGATCCTCTTCGTCACGGCCACCAAGCTGACCACCGCGGCCAACGCGATCTTCCTGCAGTTCACGGCGCCCATCTACTTGCTGTTCCTGGAGCCCTGGGTCTTCAAGCGGCCGATCCTGCGCAACGACATCCTGGCCGTGGCCGCGTGCATGGGCGGCATGGCGCTGTTCTTCGCGGGTCACCTCGAGCTGGGAGGCATGATCGGCAATCTGCTGTCCATCCTCTCCGGCATGTGCCTGGCGACCTTCTCCATCCTGCTGAAGTGGAAGCGGGTCCGGAATCCCCTCCAAGATCCCATCAGCGCCCTCATCCTGGGCAACTTCACCGTGGGGCTCCTGTGCCTGCCCTTCGTGTTTCCAGTGACAGTTTCCGCAGGACAGGCCATTTCGCTGATCTACCTGGGCGTCTTCCAGCTCGGCATCAGCTTCATGCTCTTCACGGCCGGGCAGCGCTACGTTTCCGCCACCGCCGCGGCCATCACCAGCATGCTCGAAGCCGTCTTCAATCCCGTCTGGGTGTTCCTGGGCATCGGGGAGAAACCCTCGCCCTTCGCCATGGTGGGCGCCTTGGTGGTGATGGTCGTGATCCTCTGGTACAACCTCCGGGCCGCTGTTACGGCGCCGCGAACAGCTTGAGGTTCTCGATCCGGCCCGTGGATTCATCCCAGGAGAGGTCCACATTCAGGCCCTCCGTCAGCGCCGTTCGCAATAGTTCGAACTGCATGGATTCAATGGAACGCGTGATCGTTGAAGGTTCGGGATCATCGGGGAAGTACCACCAGATGGGCGCCGACTCCGAGACTCCCGTGCCATCCTCCAGGATCTGAGCGAAACAGAAATCGTGGCCCACTTTCAGGTACTGAACCTTGCCAATCAGTTCGGCCATGGCGTTGTCTTCCTTTCAGCAGATGTCCGTCTTCTCATCGGGGGACGCCAGTTGCTTCAGCAGCCGCTTGCCCAGCTTCTCGTCACCGCGCACCCTAAGCCGCCGCCGCGCGAAGGCGATGAGGGGAGAAAGCTCGCCATCCGCGATCTTCTTCCAGGTGTTCATCCGGGTGATGATTTCCAGATCGGGCATGTCCTCCGAATGTTGCCGAGTCCTGCAGCCCTGCTCGTCCAGCACGAGATCCCACTGTGTGTGTTCTTCCTTGTCCACGATGCGGAACCGGACGCAGCCCTTCTCACCGCTGGCCTGCAGCCGCTCCGCCAGGCACTGGAACATCGAGCCGAGATCCCCTCGCTTTCGGCCGCTCAGGGGCTGTAGCGTCGCATACTTCTCCATCACCGACCTCCACTGCTGCGCAGGGCAAAACTGGGCTGAAACGTGTTCCAGGAAATTCCAGGCCCATCCTCCCTCATCCCAAGGGAAAGATCAAGTTGCCAGAATGCTCAGGCTGTCAACTCCGCCTGTTTTGCGGCCACCCAGGCCTGTCCCAGCGAGATGGCCCCATCGTTCACCGGGAATGAAATCGGCAAGTGGACCCGGAAACCCGCGGCCACCAAACGTTCTCGTACCAAACGGGCCAGCAGAGCATTCTGGAAGCAGCCACCGCAAAGGACGACATTCTCGATCTGTGCGCGCGAGGCCCACGCAACGGCCAGATCCGCCAGGGCGCCGTGGAACCGGTTCGCGATGATCCTTGCGCTGAGACCGCTCCGCAGATCCTCCAGGATCGCCCGGATCATGGATGCGGGATCCGCCACGAGACACTCCTCCTCCAAGAAGTCCCACGGATAGGCGCCCGAGTCGGTCACACCTTCGGCGGCGAATTCGAGCTCCATGGCTGCCTGCCCCTCGAAGCCTCGCATGGTGCGGATCCCCGTCAGGGCCGAGACGGCATCGAAAAGCCGTCCCATGCTGGAGGTGCGCGGCGTGTTCAACCCCCGCTCGAGCATGGATTGCAGCAGAGGCCGCTCGGAAGGTGTGTAGCGGGCTTCGATGACCTCCAGCGAATGGAACAATTCCCAGAGCAGACCGCTCGCGCTGCGGCGGGATTCCTTCACGGCCCGCTCGCCGCCGGGCAGGGGGAAGGTGCGCAAATGGCCGGTACGCCTGAAGCCGCGGGCATCAACCACGAGAGCTTCGCCGCCCCAGACCGTACCATCGGTTCCGAACCCGGAGCCATCCCAGGTCAGTCCGAGCACCGGCACGTCCAGGCCCAGCTCCGCCATCACCGCCGCCACATGGGCGTGGTGGTGCTGAACCTTCACAAGCGGCACCTGCCACTGCGCCGCCAGAGTCTCTGCAAGCCGCGTGGAGGCATAATCCGGATGCAAATCGCAGGCGAGGATCTGCGGCTTCACATCGAAGAAAGCCAGCAGGTCGCGCACCGTGCGCTCCAACAGGCGGGTTCCCTGGAGGCTGTGGAGATCTCCGAGGTGCTGGCTCACGACGGCCTGGCCGCGATGGAGCAGCGCGATGGTGTTCTTCTGGTGGGCGCCCAGTGCCAGTACCGGCGGCGCGTCAACCGCCACTGGATGCGCCAAGGGCGCGAAGCCACGGGCCCGCCGCAGGATGGAGGGACCATGTTCGTCCACTCTCATCACGGAATCGTCGACAGGTCGCAACACCGGGCGATCATGGATCAGGAAGAGATCCGCGATCTCTCCGAGCCGCTCAAAGGCATCAGCATCCTCAATGGCCATGGGCTCTTCGGACAGGTTGCCGCTGGTGCAGATCAAGGGACGGTTGGCCTCTTTCAACAGGAGCCTGTGCAGGGGCGCATAGGGGAGGAAGGCCCCCAGCCTGGGATTCCTCGGCGCCACAGCCTCGTGCACGCCCGCCCCTGGGCGCCGTTGCAGCAGAAGTATGGGAGCCTCAGGCGAGGCCAGGATTCGCGCTTCCTCTTCACTGACGACACAGTCCCCTTCCAACTGCTCCATGGAAGGGAACATCACCGCGAAGGGCTTCTCTTCGCGGCGCTTCCGTTTACGCAGCTTCTCGATGGCTTCCTGCGAGGTGGCGTCCACCAGGAGCTGGAACCCGCCCAACCCTTTGAGTGCGAGGACATCACCTCGCTGCAGAGCCGCTACAGCACCCTCTAGAGCGGCGTCGCGGGTCGAAATTTCCGCGCCGTTGTTTCCCACCAGCCGCAGATGAGGACCGCATGTGGGGCATGCGACGGGCTGCGCGTGGAAACGGCGATCCAGGGGATTTGTGTATTCCTTCAGGCAATCGGGACAGAGCGGAAAGCCTTTCATGGAGGTCTTCGGGCGGTCGTAGGGAAGACCTTCGATGATGGAATAGCGCGGTCCGCAATAAGTGCAGTTGGTGAACGGGTAGCGGTAGCGACGCTCGCCGGGCGTGTCCATCTCGCGTGCACAGTCGGGGCAGATGGCCAGGTCCGCGGGAACGGACGGTCTCGTTTCCGAACTCGCACCGCTGGCCACGATTTCGAAGCGGGATTCGCCGTCCACCTCCGGGATCTCGCTCACCGCCACGTGTTCGATACGGGCGGGAGTGGGGCGTTCGCGTTCAAGGGCAATCAGGAAACCATCCGAGGATGATTGAGGCCCTTGGATCTCGATTTCCACGCCATCTGGACGGTTTCTAACCCAGCCGGTCACGGCGTGAACGTGCGCGATCCTGAACACGAAGGGCCGGAATCCCACGCCCTGGACCACGCCACGGACTTGGATGCTCAGGCGAGGCATGGCCGCAATTCCAAAAAGCTCACCGCAGAGAGCGCAGAGGAGAAACGAAAAGAGCGCAGAGAAAAGTAAAAACAAGGCGCAATTTGGTGTCCCATCCGCGTTTCAGCGAACATGCCCGCAGCGAGCGCTTTTCCTCTGCGCCCTTTCTTTGACTTTTCTCCGCGCCCTTTGCGGTTCATCTTTTCCAGCCGACTCATCCCTTGCCCAGCTGAGCTTCCAGTTCAGCGATGCGCTGCTTGAGGGCGGCGATGGTCGCTTCCTTGCCGCCACGCACGTTCGCCAGCCCCGCCTCGATCCAGTCGATCCAGGCCTGCAAATTCTCGCCAGTGGTAGCGGAGAGCTTGATCACTTGAAGCTTGGGATTGACGCTCAGAGCGTGGTCGATGCACTTCTCCACATTGAAGTTCACATAGGGCAGGAGATCGATCTTGTTGAGGATCATGAGATCTGCGGCGGCGAACATGTCGGGATACTTGTAGGGTTTGTCCTCGCCTTCCGTCACCGAGAGAATCACGACCTTGTGGGCTTCGCCCAGGTCGAAGCCAGCGGGGCACACCAGGTTGCCGACGTTCTCCACCATCAGGATGGAGTTGTCGGCCAATCCCAATTGTTCGGCCGCATGCCCCACCATGTGGGCATCCAGGTGGCAGCCCTTACCAGTATTGATCTGGATGGCGGGCACGCCCGTGGCGCGAATGCGGTCCGCATCGAAGGTGGTCTGCTGGTCGCCCTCCACCACGGCGATCTTCACGTGCTCCTTGAGTCGATCGATGGTCGTGGTCAGGAGTGTGGTCTTGCCCGAGCCCGGGCTGGACACGAGGTTGAGCACGAAGATGCCCTTTTGGCTCCACGCCTTCCGGTTCTCTGCGGCGAAGGCATTGTTCTTCGCCAGGAGGTCCTGTTCCAGCTGGATCATCCGGCCCGCGCCTTCCTCGTGGTGGACATGGGCATGTTTGCGGACGCCCTTGAACGTGCCCGAAGGGGAATGCTCATGCGCGTGGGCGTGGTCATGAACGCCCTCGATCCGGGCTCCATCGCCTCCGCATCCACAGGTGGTGCACATACTCGCTCCTTCAGCCCATTTCGATGCCGGCGGCATGAATGCGGCGCAGCCCGTATTTTACCGCACCAGGAGGTGTTCCTCCCAAACCTCGGGGCTGATGTGATGAAGGAGCGGAGAAAGGAAGGCCCAGGCCTGATCCAAATACTTGGCAGATGACTCCGACAGAGGCTGGCCCAGCTCGAAAGCCTCGCCCCGTACGCTCAGCAGGAAACAGGGCGGCGGTGCTTCGTGATGGACCTGCGCATAGACGTGCAGCACGGCTTCCGGGGACAGCTCATGGGTCGTGAAACTGGAATCGGATGCCGGAGCTAGCCGCCGGAATTCGAAGGGTGGTTCGCAGGAAGCACTGGCATCAATGAAGAGCCCCATGTCCCGACCGGCCAGATCCAGCGCATGCTCGATCTGGAGCTGAAAATCCTCCACCAGGAAGATGTTTCCCACCTGGGCATGCTGCTCAAGCCAGGCTTCGACCCTCGCCATCAACGCAGGCCCGAGGCCATCGTCGCCCCGGCTGGGATTGCCCCAGCCGAAGATGACGAGTTGCAATGGCTCGCTCAAGCCCTAGCCGTCCAGCTGTCCGTCCGCGTGCTTGACCAGGCGGTCCACCAGCTGACCGTCGGCGTCCCGCAGTTCCACTTCCAGGGGCATCTTGCCGATGGCGTGGGTGGCGCAGGAGAGGCACGGGTCGTAGCAGCGGATGGCCACTTCGATGTGGTTCAGCAGGCCTTCCGTGATCTTCTTGCCGTCCAGGTACTTGGCGGCCACTTCGCGCACAGCGGTGTTCATGGCCGTGTTGTTGTTGGTGGTGGAGACGATGAGGTTGGCCTTCTCGATGACCTCGTCCTCCGTGATCTTGTAGTGGTGGAACAGCGTGCCCCGGGGCGCTTCGATGACGCCGACGCCGACCAGGGATTTCTCGCCCTTGACCACAAGATCCGAACCCATGACATCGGGATCATCCAGCAGTTCGCGAATGCCCTCGGCGGAATGGAGCATCTCGATCATCCGCGCCCAGTGGTAGGCCAGGGAAGCATGCATGGGCTCGCCTTTGCCCATGGCCTTGAACTCCTGGCGCTCCTGCTCCGCCAGCGGCGTAGGAATGCGGTCGCAGTTGTTGACGCGGGCCAGCGGGCCCACGCGGTA
>DCFP01000177.1:0-25607 GCA_002319925.1 Holophagaceae bacterium UBA1801
TGATCTTCGGTGCCGAGCGCAAAGGCGTGCAGGACATTCTCTCCAAGTCCATCTGCATCAAGGTGGATCGATAGGGAGTTGGGGGCAGCGTACAGGGAGCAGGAAACGAGAAGCGGCCCAGATGGGCCGCTTCTCGTTTTGCCTGATAGCTATTCCCTGTAACCTGCCCACTGCTTTTCAGAACGGAATATCGTCGTCGTACGATCCGCTCGCCGGCGGCGGCGGCAGGGGCTCGTCGATGTCGTTGTGGGCACCGGCGCTTGGCCGCGGTCCGCCTTCGTCCATGCGGCCTAGCATCACGAAGTTATCGCAGCGGATGTCGCAGGCGGTCTTCTTCACGCCCGCCTGGTCCGTGTATTCGCGGTACTGGATGCGGCCTTCAATCATGACCTGCTTGCCCTTGCGCAGGTACTTCTCGGCGATCTCCGCCTGTTTGCCCCAGACGACGATGTTGTGCCACTCGGTCTTGGACTGCTTCTCCCCCTGGGGGTTCTTCCAGGTTTCCGTGGTGGCCACGGAGAAGCGGGCCAGGGCCTGGCCGCCGGGGGTCATCTTGAGTTCGGGGTCGCGGCCCAGGTTGCCGATGAGAATGACTTTATTCATGGATCCGGACATGGTTTTTCTCCTCCCGGCGGAGCTCTCCGCCGATCAAGACCTCTCAGGGCATCTGAGTGGGTGATAGGGTGTCCATCATCGCTCCGGAGGAAACGGTGTCAAGTCTCCTTGTGACCTGTGGAAACAAAGCAATTTTAGAGAAGTATTACCTTCCCGCACTGCGCCAGGGAGGTTGGGACGGAATGCTGGAGTTGCTGTCTCCCGGAGACGTCGTGCCGCCCCTCGGTTCATTCTCAGGCTTGCTCATGGTGGGCGGAGGAGACATCCATCCCCGTTACTGGGATCCAGCAGAGCCGCTCCATGCGGCTGCGCAGGTAGATGAAGAGCGGGATGCCCTGGAGATTCCCATCGCCCGAGAAGCCTGGCGGATCGGCCTGCCCATTCTTGGGATCTGCCGCGGTGAGCAGATCCTGAATGTGGCCTTGGGCGGAAGCCTCATCCAGGACATTCCCAGCCACTTCAGTTGCGGATTGGCTGTGCATCAGGGCGACGATGAGCACGCTTGCCGAGTGCATCACCCGATCACACTTGATCCCAGCTCTCGATTGGCTGCGTTGCTAAGGGCATCCGGCGTGGGCGTGAACAGCGGCCATCACCAGGCGGCGGGACGGGTGGCGCCAGGGCTGGCGGCGGTTGCGTGGTCGAAGACTCCCGATGGCGTGGTGGAGGCCATCGAGGCGGAGGATCCTGCGCGCTGGGTGTTCGGCGTCCAGTGGCATCCGGAACGACTGATAGGTCTTGAGGATGCAACAGGGCTTGCCGCACGACGGATTTTCGATGGGTTCGTGCGAGCACTCAGGAATTGGAAGTCCGCAACCTGAGATGCACCCCCCAAACACACCGTTCGTGCCGCGAGTGAGGGATTGCCTATTCCAAGCCCATCTCGGGGGCTCTTTTGCGTATGGCAAACCCAAGCGTGCAACCCGTGGACAGGAAAACGAACGCCGATACGAATGCACCTGCCAGGGTCCCGAGAAAAGGCAGAGGGAGCATGCCAAGCAGAGGCACGAATACAAGCCGGGCCCCGTTGAGGACAAAGACGATCGCCATGGTTTCCCAATAGATCGATCCCATCCTGGGAATCAATTGGAAACCCTTCCATGGATTCATCGTATCGAGGCAGCTTTTCGATTCTCCCGCAACGATCAAGGCCATGGGAAAGTATCCGACCTGCCAGACCCAGCAAAGTATGGCTATCAGCGTCGAAAGTGGATGTCCCTCTTGGATGAGCCCCGACATCGATGGTGGTGACAGGAAAATCTGCCATGCGAGATGTGGTGCCGCACTGATGAAGGTGGCACAGATGGCTAAGAACGCGGGACCGAAAAGGTCATCCGCGATGGAATCGAAATGCGGCTGAAAATCGGAGAGGTCACCCACTGAAACCCGGGCCATGGCATGCAAGCCGTACGCAGCCAGCAGACCCAGGCCGAGCAGCCAACCCATGACCGGAATGGCATTGAGCAAAGCCACACTGACCCCAAGGATGACGTAGCTTTGGATATCCACCAGGGGGTACCTGGCGATGACGCGGATTTCGCGCCACATGGAACGGCTCCGGAGTTGCGCGAGCGTTTCAGCCTCTTCCTGCTCGCGCGTCGCTCCGCAAAAATCTCCGCAGATGGGGCAGGTGGGTCCATGGCTCGCGATTTTCGAGCAGGAGTGGCAGAACGCGCGACGACACTTGACACAGAAGCTCTCGGAGACCAGGCCGGGATGCTTCGTGCACATGCGCCATTCGAAGGCAGTCGGAAGGGATGTCATGGAGGGTTTCCTGGACAGAGGATAAGATCCGGAAATCCCGCAAACCGCAGTATTTGGTCCAGCGGCAGGAATCGCGCGCCAATCCGCAAGCCACCGCCGGTGAGATTCCTACCTCGGCAGATCCCGTCCACAGAACCGGCAGACGATGGCAGCCGCTTTGATCGTTTCCGCGCAGAAGGGGCAGGGCTTGGTGGCGCCTTCCGTTTCCGGGCTGCCCAGGTGCTGGGTCTGGGCCTTCTCGATGAGTTCCTTGATCCGCAGGGCGTCCTTCTTCTTGTGGCCGTGGCTGGTGAAGGGATCCGTCCCGCCCGTGGATTCGATGAGGATGTCCGACCAGCACATGCCGGTGTCGATCCGCACGCTGGCCACGCGCTGGAGGTGGATGCTCATCTCGTTGCGCTCGAACCAGGAGCGTTTCCGGCGCACCACTGCGGTGTCCGTCACTTCGATCACGGTGGGGAAGAGGTGATTCCCCTTGGTCCAGCGGCTGGCTTTGAAGATCTCGGAGGGCATGGCAGCAGTTTAGCTCAGTTGGAATCCGGGAAGCCAAAGGCGCTCGCATCGAAGGGGCTGCGGTACATGTCCGGATCCCGAAGGTCGGGGCGGATGCCCACCAGCAGCCACGGGCCTGGTTCGGGAATCACGGGGCATCCGCAATAGGGGCAGTCGATGTCCTTAAAATCCAGGCCACCCGCGCAGGTTCCGCACTGATGATCCGTTTTCTCGATGGGCTGACCCGTGGGCATGAAGGTCCAGATCTCGTGGAAGGGCGTTGGCTCTGCGTTCCCATGGAGTATGTTCCGAGTGCCGGAATCGAACTGGAAATCGAGACGTGCGCCCCGGATGCGGAGCTTGACCCAGGGCGCAAATTCTCCGATGCCGTAAAGGGAGATGCTTGCGAGTGCCAACTCGTCCACCAGGCGAGGCTTCATCCGGCCTTTCAGGCTGGCGAACTGCCGTGCCCAGAGGCGCCAGAGATCCTCTGCGACCCAGTAGCCCAGATTCCTCCAATGTCCTGTTCTGAGAGTCCAAAGCAACTGGGCGGGGCGGTGACGGGCCCATGCGAGGAACGCTTCGGGGGTCCAGCTTCGGGCGATCTCATGCATTCGTAATATGACTTCGGGGAAGGCATGCAACCGCCCTTCGAGATGGAACCCGCAGCAGCCGCAGGCATCCATCGCAAAGCCCAGCAGGGGGCGCTGGCAGCCGGGGCACACGCTGCCCGTCGCCAGGGAGATGCCGGATCCAGGAAGAAGGGCGTCCATGCCCCGATCCTAGCGCCGCAGAACAGCCTGCCTCCCGATGGCGGCTGAGCGGGGAAAATCCCGGGCCGAGCGGAAACCAGCGCACCCCGTGCCATCCTAGGAACATGCTTGCAACGTTGCCCATCGATGTGCTGCTGCCGCGGATGCTTCACATCCTGCAAGAACGACACAATCTCGTCGTCTCTGCAGAGCCCGGCGCTGGCAAGACGACGCGGGTTCCGCGCGCCCTCCTCGATGCGGGCATGCTGGATCACGGAGAGTGCTGGATACTGGAACCGCGTCGCCTGGCGGCTCGGCTGGCTGCGGTACGCGTGGCCGATGAACTGGGCGAAGAGCTGGGCAAGCGCGTCGGGTACGCCGTTCGTTTCGAACAGAAGGCGTCCCGGGAAACGCGCATCCGGTTCGTCACGGAAGGTTTGCTGCTGCGGCGGATGCAGGAAGATCCCCATCTGAAAGGGATTTCCGTCGTGATCCTGGACGAATTCCACGAGCGCCACGTGCACACGGATCTGGCGCTGACCCTGCTACACCGTGTGCAGCGCGATTCCCGGCCCGATCTTCGGATCCTCGTCATGAGCGCCACGCTGGATGTGGAGCCGGTGCGGGGGTTTCTCGGGGCGCAGCCGCTCCACAGCGAGGGCCGATTGCATCCCGTGGAGATCCGCTTCGCGCCCCGGCTTGATGATCGCGCCCTGGCCCTGCGCGTGAACGAAGCCCTGGAGCGGCTCTACGGCCAAGGGTTGGATGGCCATACGCTCGTGTTCCTGCCCGGCGCGGCAGAGATTATGCAGTGCCTTTCCGCCTGCAATGGAACGGCCAAGCGGTTCGGCCTGAAGCTGGTGCCGCTCCATGGAAGCCTTTCCTTCGAGGCCCAGAAGCAGGCCGTGGCTCACTCTGAAGTCCTCAAGGTGATCCTCAGCACCAACGTGGCGGAGAGTTCCGTGACCATCGAAGGCGTGAAGGCCGTCATCGATTCCGGGCTCGGTCGCGAGGCCGTGCACTCCACCTGGTCCGGACTTTCGGGTCTCCGCACGGCGCGGATCAGCCAGGCCCGCTGCATCCAGCGCGCGGGCCGGGCGGGGCGGCTCGGGCCGGGCCTCTGCATCAGGCTCTTCACCGAATCGGAGTTCAAGGTGCGTCCGGCCTTCGATGCACCGGAACTTCAGAGGTCCGACCTGGCGGAACCGCTGCTGATGCTCCATGCCATGGACATCGGGGATCCGCGGGGGCTGGCGTGGTTCGAAGCCCCGCCCACCCGTGCTCTGGAGGCTGCCGAGAAGCTGCTGGGCCGGTTGGGGGCTTTGGATGATCGCGGATGCCTGACGTCCACGGGCAGGCGCCTGGCGGCTCTGCCCCTGCATCCGAGACTGGCCCGGCTCGTAATCGCAGGCGAGGATTCGGGTATTCCCCACCTGGCCCGTCTCGCCGCGGCGTTGTTGGAAACGGGCGATCTCGCCGCGCGGCAGGATCTAGGCCGAAGGCATCACGAGCCCGCTCACGCCCTGGAATCGGATCTCTGGGCGCGGCTGGATGGCTACCGGGAAGCCGAGGCCGCGGGCTTCTCGCCGGGGGCATGCAGGGCCGCGGGCCTTGATGCCGGGGCGGTGCATCAGGCCCATCAGGCCTTCCGATCGCTGAAAGGCCGGCAGCACGCCGACGATTTGCCGGATGGGGAAACCCGGCTGCTGATGGCCCTGCTGCATGCATATCCCGATCGCGTGGCCAAGGCGGGAGGCGCGGGCACTTTCGCCCTGCTGGGCGGTGGAGGCGCAAGGCTGGACGCGCGAAGTCGCGTGCGGCACGCGGACCTCATCCTAGCCCTCGAGGCCGAGGAAGTGGGCCGGGAGGTGCGCATCCTGATGGCTTCACGCGTCGAGCCCGAATGGTTGATGGAGGCCTTTCCGGCTTCCATTCGCGACAGCGAGGAGCTGGTCTTCAACGAGGGCAACGGACGTGTGGAGCGGTGTTCTGGGCTCTGGTACGAGGATCTCTGCCTCGATGAAACCCGGTGCGGAGCGGATCCCGCGGATCCACGGACCGCGGAATGCCTGGCCAAGGCTGTGCTTTCCAAGGGATTGGGGCCGGCCCAGGAGACGGTGGATCGTCTACTGGACCGAGCCCAGTTCCTGGCTACGCAGCGCCCCGAGCTGGGATCGTGGGAGCGGATGGAATTGCAGTCGAACCTGGTGAGCAAGGCCTGTGAGGGGTGTTCGTCATTGAAAGAGCTGGCCGCCGTCGATTGGAACTGGACGTTGAGGGAGACCGTGGGCGCAGAGGCTTCCCGCGTGCTGGACGCCTGGGCTCCCGAGACGGTCCCATTGCCCAAGCGCAAGGTGCGGGTGAACTATGGCGGTGAGGCGCCCTGGATCGAATCGCGGCTCCAGGACTTCCTGGGCATGAGGGAAGGGCCGCGCATCGCCGGGGGCGGGGTTCCACTGGTTCTGCACCTGCTGGCGCCCAATCACCGGGCCGTGCAGATCACCACGGATCTCGCGGGTTTCTGGCAGCGTGCCTACCGGGAGTTGAGACCCCAGTTGTCCCGACGCTATCCCAAACACCTGTGGCCGGAAGCCCCTGAGAAGGCATAACTCGAGCCGGGCTTGGATTCTCCCGTTTATCGCCGAATGTCAGATATGTGCCACGCGGGCTTCGATCTCGTCCAGAAGATCCCAGATCTGGTGGCACTGCTCGCAGGTGGACCGTGGATCACCGCAGGGGTAGCCTTCGGGCATGACGCCCTGGCACCGGGGATTGCGCACGTAGAACAGGAATTCGCCCAGGATCTGGTGCACCCGAGCCTGGGTGATGCCGGCGGGGATGCCCCGGATCTCGCTGATCAGCTTCCATTCCGCGGGCGTCAAGGTGGTGGTGACAGTGGGCTCGTTCATGGATGCTCCCCGGGGACGCTGACTAAGTATAGATACCCAGATCTGTGAGAGCCAAATCGGCAAGCCCGATGGCGAGCCGGTGGCATTTTCTATGATTCCGGCCGTTCCAGAGCCGTTCCGGGCGATCATAGTCGTGCAGTGGATCACTTCAGAATGCCGCCGAAGTGGTCCAAAGTAAGGTGGCTCTCCGTGGAGGAGGCAACTGGAGGGTGCAAGGATGGCTCAATCCAAGACTGTCATCATCGGGACGGGAAGCTGCATTCCTACCCGGAGCGTCCTGAATTCGGAATTCCTTGGACACACCTTCTTCGAAGGATACGGCAGCGCCTATGCCCAGGACGAGACGGCGAAGATCGTCTCCAAGTTCCAGGAGATCACCGATATCGCGGAACGCAAGTATGCCTCCGATGACCAAGTCTGCTCCGATCTGGCCCTGTCGGCCGGCCGACAGGCGATTGCAGCGGCGGGAATCGATCCAGAAACCCTCGACTATGTGATCGTGGCCCACAACTTCGGGGATGTGCGCGCGGAGAATCGCCGTTCGGACTTCGTGCCGACCCTGGCCGCCCGCGTGAAAGCCAAGCTCGGCATTGCCAGTCCCGCCTGCGTCGCCTACGATCTGCCCTTTGGCTGTCCGGGCTGGCTCCAAGCAGTCATCCAGGCCAACTATTACCTGCGCTCCGGGGACGCCAAGCGCGCCCTGGTCATTGGCGCCGAGACCCTCTCGCGCGTGTCCGATCCCGCAGACCGGGACAGCATGATCTACGCCGATGGCGCCGGGGCCGTGGTGCTTGAAGCCCAGACCCATGATGGGGAAGCCGGCATCCTCGCGCACGCGGTGCGCTCCGATACCCTGGAACACGCGCGCCTGCTCTGGATGGGGCCAGCGTTCACCAAGACACCCAATGATGACAGTCAGCTGTTTCTGAAGATGCACGGGCGGAAGCTGTACGAGTATGCGCTCACGACCGTTCCCGGCGTGGTGCGCCAGGCCCTGGAAAAGGCCGGGCTCACGCTGAAGGACGTGGACAAGGTCCTGATCCATCAGGCCAACGGCAAGATGGACGAAGCCATCCTGAAGCGTCTGTTCAAGCTCTACGGCATGAAAGAGATTCCCGCGGACATCATGCCCATGACCGTTTCCTGGCTCGGCAACAGCTCCGTGGCCACGGTGCCCACGCTGCTGGACCTGATCGTGCGGGGCCGGATGGACGGACAGGCCTTGAAGTCCGGGGACTGCGTGGTGTTCGCCTCCGTCGGCGCGGGCATGAACATCAACGCCATGGTCTACCGCTGGATCTAGCGGGCTTGCAGGTAATGAAGTGAGAGCCGGTCGGTGCCGATGAAATAATATGGATTTCACCGCCTGGGCGGATGGAATGGCGGCTTCCGAGGGCTGGGTACTGTGAACTCGAATCGAGAAACTGGAGAGAACGATCCATCCCCGCTGGTACCCGATATGGAGCAGCGTCTGACGAGGCTTTCGAGCCTGGTGGAGATCGGAAAGGTCCTATCGGCCAGCCTGGAACTGGAGACTCTGCTCGAAGCGGTGCACTCGCAGCTCGGCCGCGTTTTCGATGTGACCAACTTTTTCGTGGCCATCCATGATGAAGTTAGCCGTGAATGGGTGATGGCTCTGGATTTCGAGCACGGCGCCCGCCAGGAGCTGTTGCGCCTACCCGTGGAGGTCGGACTCACGGGCTACATCATCAAGAACCGGACCTGCCTCATGTTTCCGACCCCGGCGGATTTCGCGGCCTTCGTGGATCGGGAAGGCGATATCGGTCTCGGCGAGTGGCCGATCTCCTGCATGGGCGTGCCGCTCATCGCCGGGGACCGGGTCATGGGCGTCATGGTCATCCAGAACTACGACAAGGAGGTGCGCTACACCCCGGAGGATCTGGAATTCTTCAACACCGTGGGTACCCAGGTGGCCATCGCCATCCAGAACGCGGGGCTGTTCAAGGCTTCCTCCGACCGGGTCACGCACCTCTCCATCCTGCTGGAGATCTCCCGCTCCCTGGCGAAGAACCTGGAACTGGAACTTCTTTTAGAAACGGTGTACCGCGAGGTGGGCCGCGTGTTCGACACGCAGAACTTCTACATCGCGACCCACGAGAAGGACAGCGAGGAGCAGACCCTCGGCTTCCGGATCGAGAAGGGCGAGCGCCGCAAGCCAGTGACCCGGCCCATCGGGATGGGGCTGACGGGCTACATCCTCAAGACCGGCAACAGCCTTCGCTTCAACTCACCCATGGAGCTGGCCGCCTTCACGGATCGCGAAAAGGTGAAGGTGATCGGTGATCTGCCCATCTCGTGGATGGGCGTGCCCCTCGTGGCGGGGGACTACATCGCGGGCATGATGGCGATCCAGAACTACGAGAAGGAGGGCGTCTACAGCCTCGCGGACTTGGCGCTCTTCTCCACCATTGCCTCGCAGGTGGCCGCGGCGATCCGTAACGCCCAGCTCTACAAGGAGGCGAAACGCCGGGCTGAGGAGATGGCCACCCTGGCCGTCCATGCGGAAACCGCGCGGCGGATCAGCGAGGAAAAGGACTACTCCCTGCGTCTGCACAGCGACTACACCGACGAGGTGGGGCACCTCACCAATTCGCTGAACGAGATGCTCCAGCAGATCGAGACCCGGGACGCGCAGCTGCTGGCCTACCAGGAGCAGCTGGAGGATTTGGTGGCCCAGCGGTCCGAGGAGCTGATGCAGGCGAACACTCAATCGCTGTTGGCCAAAGAGAAGGCCGAGGAAGCCTCCCGCGCCAAGAGTGTCTTCCTGGCCAACATGAGCCACGAGCTGCGCACGCCGCTCAACGCCATTCTGCTCTACAGCGAACTCCTCCTGGACGAAGTCGCGGAGCGGGGGCTCAAGGATTTCCAGATGGATCTGGAAAAGATCCGCGTGTCCGGCAAGCACCTGCTGTCCCTCATCGACGACATCCTGGATCTCTCCAAGATCGAGGCGGGCCGCATGACGGTCTTCTTCGAGGAAGTCGAGCTGGCGGGGCTTTTCAAGGACATCGCCACCATCATCCAGCCGCTGATGGAGAAGAACGGCAATACCTTCCAACTGGCGGATCCCAAGGAAATCCGGACCATCCGGACGGATGTGAAGAAGCTGAGCCAGGTGCTCTACAACCTGCTCAACAATGCTTCGAAGTTCACCCACCAGGGCGCGATCCTCCTGGAGGTAAAGCCGGACGCGGATCCCGCCTGGGCCGTGTTTTCCATCCGGGACACAGGCATCGGCATGAGTCCCGAGGAAGTGGGGCGTCTCTTCCAGGAGTTCACCCAGGCCGATGAATCCACCACCCGCCGCTACAGCGGCACGGGGCTGGGCCTCGCGCTGTGCCGGAGATTCGTCGAACTGCTTGGAGGACGGATCTGGGTGGAGAGCGAGACGGGAAGGGGATCCACCTTCCACGTGCGGCTGCCCATCAGCGGGGTGGAACCCGCGCTGAATGCCCGCTCCTGGTCCTCCATCACCTCGGGCCACCGGGGCACCGTGCTGGTGATCGACGACGACTTTACCATGCGGGACGCACTCTCGCGGATGCTCACTAAGGAAGGGTTCTGGGTCGCCGTGGCCACCCACGGCACCGAAGGCCTGAAAATGGCCCGGACGCTTCATCCGGATGTGATCACCCTGGATGTGCTCATGCCGGGCATCGATGGGTGGGAAGTGCTGGCGCAGCTCAAGTCCGATCGGGAGTTGAAGGAGATTCCCGTGATCCTGCTCTCCATGCTGGACGGGCGGGACAAAGGGTTCGCTCTTGGTGCGTCGGCCATCCTGCAGAAGCCCGTGGCGCGGGAGGATCTCGTGAGGGTCATCGCCGCGCAGTGCGAGGGTGTACAGCAGCCATCCATCCTTCTAGTGGAAGATGAGGCGGCCCCGAGGGAGGCGATCCAGCGCCTTCTCGCCGGCGAGGGCCATGAGGTCCGTGCGGCGGAGGGCGGGCGGGAAGGTCTGAGAATGCTGGCGGAGCGGAGTCCCTCCATCATAGTTCTGGACCTCATGATGCCGGGGATGGATGGGTTCCAGTTCATCACGGAGTTGATCTCACGAGAGGATTGGCGCGAGATTCCCGTCATTGTGCTGACCGCCAAGGATTTGGACGAACAGGACCTGGCGAAGCTCCACACGCCTCAGGTCCAGACCATTCTCCGGAAGGGCGCCATCTCGAAGGGAGAGCTGGTGGATTCCGTGCGGGCCTTTGCGACGCGGCTCATGGCCCATCCGGTG
Source organism: Holophagaceae bacterium UBA1801 (assembly GCA_002319925.1). Lineage (GTDB taxonomy): Bacteria > Acidobacteriota > Holophagae > Holophagales > Holophagaceae > UBA1801. The sequence continues at coordinate 10,785 of DCFP01000177.1, forward strand.
GCTTAGGCGGGTTTGGCCTAGATATTGCGACCTTGTCTCAGGAATAAAACGGCCCATATTGGAGCCTGGTTTCACCGGGGTCCCGGATCGCAAGGATCTTCGGTGTTGTTTGTCCACATCAGTCCTTCGCCGACGGCTCAAGGAGCGGTCTGCGAACGCTCTGACTTTTTCAGAAGGAGTAATCATGACGACTACTGCCACGCTTCACAATGGTGTGAACGTCGATGAACTCATGGCGACGGTCAATCAGATCAAGGCCAATCCGAATCTGGCCAAGTTCAAGTTCCGCTCCAGGGCCAAGTGGATCAACCGGGCCCACTCCCAGAGCACCTTCGATTCGATGTACGGCAACGGCCAGGAATACAAGCGCAACACGCCGCACTGCCTCGAGGCCGATGAACCTGCCGCGCTGCTGGGTACCGACATCGCCCCCAACGCGGGAGAGGCCGCGCTCCACGCCCTCAGCTCTTGCCTCAGCGTCACCTATGCCTACACCGCGGCGGTGATGGGCATCGACATCGCCAACCTCAGTTTCGAGATGGAGACGGATACCGATCTCCAGGGGTTCCTGGAACTGGACAAGCACATCCGCCCTGGGCTTTCGCAGATCCGCATCAAGGTGAACCTGACCTGCAATGGCACGGCGGGGCAGGTGAAGGAACTCCACGAACGCGTCCAGCGCACCTCGCCGCTCTACGACACGTTCAAGAATCCGGTCGATATCAAGATCCGGACTGCGTGAACGTCGGCGAATGAAGCAAGGCGGTCATTCGCACTTGATGACCTCGACCGGACAGGCTGCGGCCGCCGACTTGATGCCGGCTTCCAGAGAGGCCTGCAAGGCGGCCTTCAGGGGAGACTTCGCGTTCCGGTTCTCGTCTTCCTGGCCATCCTCGCGCACGCTTCCCTTGATGACGCAGGTGCTGTCCGTGACCAGAAAGACGTCCGGCGACTCGGATTCACACGCGTTGCAGAGGATGCAACCTTCCTCGATCCATACGGTTTTGATGGCCATCTGATGCTCCTTGAAAGCAGAGTGACTGCGAGATCGAAAGATCAACCTTCCATTCCTTCGATGCCCCGAATGGGGGGAGCGGTTAGGGGCTGCGTCAAAATAAACTGCGCCGTTCAGTTTATTTTGCTGCAGCGCCTTATGCCGGTGGATGGCACGACTGAACAGGTTGCCTTGGCGTGACGGCTTAGGGGCTGCGTCAAAATAAACTGCGCCGTCCAGTTTATTTTGCTGCAGCGCCTTATGCCGGTGGATGGCGCGACTGAACAGGTCGCCTTGGCGTGACGGCTTACCCTCAAATCTTCGTGGCGTTTTCCGTGAATCCTCGGCGATCCCAGCCGAATTCCATGAACCAACGGCCTTCGAGACATTGCTCCAATGCATGGCGAACGTAGCCGACCATGTTCCGAGGCAGTGCGGACAGCGGGGTCCACTGGACCAGATCGCATTTGGAAGGCTCCTGGTTCTCCGGAGAGCCTTGCCATGCTTTGGGCGTGAGGAAGAAATCAATGCGTTCGGAAAGCGATTTCCGGTGCATGACACCCACGACGGACATATCCCTCGCTTCCACCTGGAGACCCACTTCCTCCAGCAGTTCGCGGGCTGCGGCTTCCTGGACTGTCTCGTTCCCGTCCAGATGGCCCGCAGGCACGCTGAATTTACCGTCCTCGAACCCCGTATTCTGGCGCCGGAGGAGAAGCACCTTCCCATCCTTGAAAAGGAACAAGTGAACGGCCACGGGCAGCTTCAGGCGATCATCGGTCATGCCCAAGTCTATCGCGCTCACGGGACGGAACATGAAACGAGGCTCCTCGTGGAGCCTCGTTTCCGTTGGATCTTGATGCTTCAGGCGATTTCGAGGAACAGGGACTCTCCTTCGGCGGATACCAGGGCCTCGTGCTTGGCGCGGCGAAGAGGCAGCACGTCACCGGAATACAGCGCGTGGTCACAGCCATTGTTGGAAACCCAGGCGGAACCGGCGAGCACGCGGATGGATCTGTGCTTGCGGGGGATGCTGAGGAGTTCGCCGGGCAGCAGAACGATGCGGAAGGGCTGGTCCTTAACGAGCGACCTGGAAGACAGGGTCATTTGATTGAAAGACAGAGCCATCTCATGAGTGGTCATGGTATTCCTCCATTTCTTTTGTTCCGTGCCGCCCCTCGCCTCATCTGGGTTCCTGCGAGTCCGGTGGCCCGGTAATAGAAATATAGGTCCGGGGTTGGAATAAGTGAAATTAATCTTCATTCTGATCAATCAGTTTTGCTAATGTAACGCATGCTCGATTACAAGCTCGTGGAAGCCTTTGCTGCGGTCCTGGAGGAGCGGGGCTTTGCTCGGGCTGCCGAGCGGCTCTTCATCACCCAGTCGGCAGTGTCCCAGAGGATCAAGCAGTTGGAGGATGAGATCGGCCGGGCTCTCATCGTGCGCGAGACACCGCCCCGCGCAACCCCCGCCGGCGAGCGGCTGCTGCGGCACTACCGGCAGGTGGCCGGTCTCGAAGAAGAGACCATCGGCGATCTGGGCATCCACAAGAGGGGCGGGTTCCGCCACCTGCCCATCGCCGTGAACGCGGACTGTCTCTCGGTCTGGCTGCTGGACGCCATCGCGCCCTTCCTGCGGGAAGCCTCCATCACGCTGGAAATCCACGTGGGTGACCAGGACAGCAATCTGCGCTTCCTGCAGTCCGGCATGGTCGCTGGCTGCGTGAGTTCCCAGCGGATGGCCATGCAGGGCTTCACTTCCACTCGCATCGGCTCCGTGCGCTACCTGCTCTGCGCTTCGCCCGCCTTCATGAAGACCTGGTTCAAGGACGGCTTCAACCGTGAGTCCGCATCCAGGGCCCCCGTCATCCACTTCAGCCGCGACGATCAGATCCAGTACCGATCCCTGATGAAGCTCTTCGGCCGGCCCCAGGTCTTGCCTCCCGCCCACTACATCCCATCGGCCGAAAAGTTCAACGAGGGGGTCTACCTGGGCCTGGGCTACGCCACCATTCCCGAGGTGCAGGCCCTGCCCGCAATCCGCAAAGGCCGGATCGTGGAGATCGATCCAAAGGGCCGCCTGGACACGGCCTTGTACTGGTACCGCTGGAGCCGGTCCTCGGACCTGCTTCAGGAATTCTCCAAGGTCCTGATCACCAAGGGCAAGAATCTGCTGGGGCCGCCGCGCGGAGACTGAATCGTCCGTGGCCGTCGAGGGCCATCAGGAAGAAGGATGGCGATGGGATACATTACCACAAGGAGAGGCAAGGCCTCGAGTCCTTGGTTCCTGAATTCCTGTAAGCAACGAGCGGTGCAGGACTAGCCAGGGCATTCCGAAAGCGGGCCTCGGGTCTCTCTCCCTTGCAAGGGAAAGGGCGATAGCCAGGTAACCGAGGCCGCGGACGGGCGGATCCGCGTGTCGGTCGGCCAAGCGGATTCTGCCCCTGCTTTCAGGGCAATCCATGTTGCGGGCGCTTCGGAGGGAAGATTCGAGGGGGATGGTTCGGCGGAAAGAATTTCGTTTTTTGTGCTTGCATATGGCGATCAAAAAGCGAAAATTAGATGGAAGACGATTTCACCTTCGGCGCCCCAAAGGCCACCAGCTGGAGTTGGACATGCTCAAATCGTTTGGCTACAAGCTCCCCGGTTACTTCATGGAATACGGACCTGTCTACGCGCAGGACGCGGAAGCAGCCAAAGCGCTCATCCGCCAGCGCTTGAACGTCAAGCGTTTGCCCTGGGGCCTGCAGGTCTGGGATCTGGAGCAGCGGCCCCTGGCCAGGTGGCGAGTAGCCCAGGCCTCGTAAAGGATTGATGGACTTAGTTGAGTGCAGGTAGACACCAGGGGCAGAAGCGATTATTTTTCGTTTCTGCCCTTAATGAATTTTGTATTCCCCTCTCGGATCAGGTCGGGAATCGTCTTCATGGGCGTTAAGTCCTGCCTTTTCATTCCTGTCTGGACGCCTTTGGTCCCAGTGACAATTGATTGCATGTGGGAATTGCTCCTGGGATAATTGCCCGAATCCCAACCAGCCCATCTGCAATCGGCACCGGGAGCCGTATAGTCGCCCACGACCGTACGTTCATTTTCTAAAATCTTTCAAATCTCAATCTTGTGGAGGGCAAGAAATGAGTGGTCTAAGAAACGTGAAGCGCTGGTCCATCTTGATCGCTTCTGGTGTGGCGCTTGCCGCTCAGAGCACAGGCGGAGATGCTCCTGTCACTGCGCCACTGAACCCGGCCTTCGTGGCCTGGCAGCAGGCCCAGCAGCGGGCGAAGGCCCAGGCCAAGGCCGGAATTCCGCTGGCCACCCCGAACCCCATGGCGAAAATGCTGGGCCGGATTCCCTCGCCCGTCGATCTGTCCCACCTTCGGGTTGCGACCAGTTCCTCGCGCGCGCTCACCGTCTTCCCTTCGAAATACGATTTGCGGGCGCTGCACCAGGTGACTGCCATCCGCGACCAGGGGAATTGGGGCACCTGCTGGGTCCATGCCGCTTTGGGCTCCCTGGAATCGTCCCAGTTGAAAGCCGGACGAGGGAACCTGGATCTCTCCGAGTGGCATCTCGCCTGGTATGGCTACAACGATTACCTCCAGGATCCGGCCCTCATTTCCTATACCAATACTGGAACGGTCGCTGAGACTTTCGATGGTGGAGGCTGGGATGGCATGGCTGTCGCGCTGCTGGCACGCGGGACGGGTGCCGTAGCCGAAAGCGACAGCCCCTACCAAAACACCTTCGATGTCAGCTTCGAACCCACGGGGAACGAGCCCGTGCGCGTGAAGCTCCAGAATGCACTGTTCGTGCGCTCCAACGAGGATGATACCTCCTCAACGCTGCCGACGATCCGGATGCAGGATGTCAAGAGCGCACTCATGAGTTTCGGAGGCGTTTCCATAGGCATCACCGCCGATGACGGTATGGCCTCCAGCACCAACTCCGATTTCTACAATGCGGTGACCCACGCCTTCTACGACCCGACCAGCACCGCCGATGTCACGAATCATGCCGTGGTCATCGTGGGCTGGGACGACACCTATCCCGCAACCAATTTCGTGGCCGGACATCGGCCCAAGCACAATGGCGCCTGGATCGTTCGGAATTCCTGGGGCACGACTTGGGGCGCCTCTGGTTATTTCTTCATCTCCTATGAATCGAAGACCTTCGACGGCGTAGCCTACCTTTACTCCGGCAAGGCCTACAACCACGTCTATCAGTACGATCCCCTGGGCTGGATCGAGAGCACCGGCTTCAACGATACCAAGGCGGCGTTCTCCAATGTTTTCACTGCCAAGGCGGATGAGACCATCAGTGCTGTTTCGTTCTATGCGCCGGACCCCAACACGGCCTACCAGGTTTTCATCCGCAAGGATGTGACGGGTGATCCCACCACCGGGACCCTTGCTGCCCCGGCACAGGGCGGCGTGTTCGCGCGGCCAGGCTACCACACGCTCAATCTCGCGAATCCGGTGGCCGTCACCAATGGTCAGAAGTTCGCCGTGGTCGTGAAGGTCAGGACGACCAGCTACAAGTCTCCCATCGCTATCGAGGCTCCGCTGACGGATTTCTCCGACAAGGCCACGGCCAATGCCGGCGAGGGTTACATCAGTCACGATGGCGTGACCTGGACCGATCTGACCACAAGCATCGCCAACAGCAGTGTGTGTCTCAAGGCCTTCGCGAATCCATCCACCAAGTGGTGGGGAACCGTGTCGCTCGACAATGGCGCCGATACCACCACCTCCACGGCTGCCCGGGCCGTGCTGAACGGAGGCTTTGCCACCGCCGCTCCCGCCCTGATGCGCTACAGCCTGGATGGCACGACGTTCCACGCATGGCAGCGCTTCTCGCCGGTCCTGGATGTGACCCTGCCCGCGGGTGCCGGTACGAAGACCCTCTATATCAGATACATGGACTCCACAGGTAAGATTTCACCTGTCTACAGCGATAGCATTACACTGAACTAAACCTGCAGGATCGAGCTGGCTGGGCGCAGAGGAAGAACAAGCAGCACCAAGGGAGGGTTCTTACTCTGCGCCCTCCTTTTTTATGCCTACACCCAGAGCAGGGAGACCAGGCCCAGGACCGCCAGCCCCGCAAGCAGAAGCAAACTCCAGAGCCCCGCCTTCTGCCGCGCGAAGAAGTAGGCGTAGCCGCCCTTCACGAGGTTGTTGCAGGAGGTGGCGATGATGATGCTCTCGGCGGCCACCTGGTAGCTCGTGGAGACGGGCGCGGCATTGGTCATGCCCATGATGAACGGATCCACATCCGTCACGCCCATGAGGGCAGCCAGGGAGTAGACGCCGCCCCGGCCCAGGTAGGTCACCGCCAGGTGGGTCGCCACGAGCATGACCACGAACACGATGGCGAAGAAGAAGGCAGTGCGCAATTCCAGAGGGTTGTGCGCTTGTGAAGGCGTCGGCGGGGCCTTCTCATCCTCGTCGGGCATCCGGTGCCAGATCCATCCCCCGAGGATGGCGAGGAGCGCCAGCGCTGAAAAAACGGGTGCGAGCTTGAAGGCCAGCGACGCATTGAACATCCACACCAGGCCGACGATGCGCAGGTACATGAAGCCGGAGGCCGCGAGGATGCTGCCGGAGTAATCGTGGGGATGATGGCCGCTGGCGGCGCGCTTGGAGAGCACCACCGTCGCGATGGTGCTGGAGTAGATGCCGCCCAGGACGCCGGAAAGGAAAATGCCGCCGCGGCCCTTCACGATCTTCAACAGCAGGTAGCTGGCGTACGAGACGCCACTGACCGCCACCACCACCAGCCAGGTCTTGAAGGGGTTGATCTTGAAGAGCCCGAATTCCTGGTTGGGCACGATGGGCAGGATGACCAGCGTGAGGAGCAGGAACTTTGTGAAGGCGGTGATCTCTTCCGGCTCCAGGCGCTCCGTGAGCCCCTCGAGGGCTTCCTTGAGTTCCAGCATCAGGAGGCTCACCACCACGAACGCACAGGCGAGCCAGATGTGGCCCATGTACACCATCACGCCGACGAGGTAGACCACCAGTCCCGAGACTTCCGTGGTGATGCCCGCCTCGTCGCTGCTCTGCAGCTTGTGCCAGTAGGACACCACCATGAAGGAGGTGACGGCGAGTAGCCCGATGAGCACGCCGGCGAGGTTGTCCTTGGAGACCAGCGCTACGCCGTAGCCCAGGAGGCCGATCAGCGGAAACGTCCGTACGCCACCGAAAACACGTTTTCCGCCGCGCTTCTGCTCCTCCCGATCCAGACCGATCAGGAAGGACAGGAAGAGCACGAGTACCAGTTGGTAGGCTTCCGTGGGGACGAAGAACCGCAGGTATTCCTGCATGCGTCACCCCTGCTATTCGTGCGAGAAGACCATCTCCTTCACTTCGATGCCTTCGATGAGCTTCAGTTTGCCCACCATGCCCTGGCGGATCTCGTGACCGCCGATGATCTCCAGCAGCACCACACCTTCGCCGGCGCAGTAGTTCTCGGCCACCTCATGGAGACCCAGGCGGGTCTTGATGTTGCAGCCGTATTCCGTGAAGACCTTCTGCACTTCGCCAGCGTTGCGGAGCCGGTTGGTGACGTGGATGCCGAGGATGACGTGATCAGCCTTCATGGTTGTCTCCGGTGAGTCGGTTCATCCTAGGAGAGAATCGGATCCAGGGAAACGGAAAATCAGGCCCCCGCGCTCACTCGGCCGGAGATGCGCTCGCCGATGCGCTCGCCCAGGAGGTGACACTGCTCCAGTGTCTCGTCGCCCGGAACGTACTGGGTCTTGAGGCTGCCCGCCAGCTCCACATCCATGCTCGCCAGGACTTCTTCGATCTGCCGGATGCTCTCGCCGCTCCAGCCGTAGCTGCCGAAGGCCGCGCCCACGAGGTTCTTCCGCTTCAGGCCCTTCAGGTAGCAGAGGGCATCGGCCACGGTGGGAAACATCTGGTTGTTGAGGGTGGGGCTGCCCACCACCAGCGCGCCGGCCTCCAGGAGTTCCGTGGCGAGATCGGAACGGTGGGAACCCGAAAGGGGCATCACCTTCACGGAGGCACCGCCGTGGATGAGACCCTCCGTGATGGCTCGGGCCATCACATCGGTGCTGTCCCACATGGAATCGTAGAGGACCACCGCCTTGTTGGACGGCTTCTGCGCCGCCCACTGGCGGTACCAGTCCAGCACCAGACCGAACTTAGAGCGCCAGATGGGGCCATGGTCCGGCAGGGCCATGGCGATGTCGAGCCCGGCGGCCTCGACCTTGGCGAAGAGCTTGGTAATGAAGCCGCTGAAGGGCAGCAGGATGTTCGCGTAGTAGCGGGAAGCTTCCTCCTGCAAAAGGCCATCGGGCAGTTCCTCGGCGAAGCGCTCGGCGCTGGCCAGGTGCATGCCGAAGGCGTCCTGGCAGAAGAGCGCCTTCCGTTCCGGCACGTAGCTGAACATGCTGTCGGGCCAGTGGAGGAAGGGGGTCTGCATGAAGCGTACGCTGAGCGGGCCGGTGGCCGTGCCCTCGCCGCTGATGCGGATCTCGTCGCCATCCTTCACCGGGACGATGTTCAATTCGCCGCGGAAGTGCGCCCGCAGGGCTTCCACGCCCTTGGGGCTGGCGTAGACCTTTTCCGGTTTCGCCAGCTCGATGAGATCGGGCAGGCAGCCGCTGTGATCCATTTCCGCGTGGTTGCTGATGATGATGTCGATCTTCGCGGGATCCACCACGTCCTGGATGCGCGAGAGCAGCTCCTCCTTGAAGGGTGCCTTGACTGTGTCCACCAGGGTGATCTTCTCGCCCATGATCAGGTAGGCGTTGTACGTGGTTCCGCGCCCCGTGCGGTAGCCGTGGAAATCCCGCACGGACCAATCGATGGCCCCCACCCAGTAAATGTCGTCAGCGATCCTTTGTGCCCTGAAAGGCGAACCCATGGCGTTCTCCTCGATGCTGGAAGTTTGGGGTTCCAGGCCGCGGACAGACCGCCAGCGCACGGAAACCACGGCTTCCAGGTTCTAGGATGCCAGAAGCGGATGGATCGAGATTTCGTTGTGACGAACTGCAGTCTCGATGGAAAAGCGGAACCACGAATTCACGCGAATACGCGCTCCGCGCGCGAATGGCACGAATGCATCACCATGGGCTACGGCGCAAGGCCCTCTGGGGCGAATGCCCCCGCGCCATAGGCGCGCTTCTCGGGACGGCGGCCCGGGCGGCCATAAAAGCCGTCCGATCCGCCGCCCCGAGAAGGGAGGGCCGGGGACTGTTCGGCCTATTCGTGAGATTCGCAGGGCCGTAAGGCCTTTCGTGAAATTTGTGGTTACTTCATCTTCGACTGAGTTTGCTTGGTAATCAGGTTGCAAATTCACTCGCGGGCGCACGGAGGGCACATTCGTGGTTCCAGTTTTTTTTCGTTAGAACGGAGTCCCCCATGTGCCCCTGCAGACGAGATCCTCCAGGGATTGCCGTGGTCGGGGGTTTGGTTGTTCCGCGGGATGACCCACCACCAGGATGCCCAGCACGAAGACATGGGAGGGGACCCTCAGCAAGGGCTTGATGGCCTCCTGGGTGTACCAGCCGATCCAGCAAGAGCCTAGCTCCAGCTCCACGGCGCGCAGCATCATGTGATCCACGGCGATGGCCGTGTCGCGGATGACCCGCTTGGCATCCATGCCTGAAGTCTCTTCGTCGAAGAGAATATCGGTCTCGGCGCGGGCCCCGAGATCGGCGCAGATGGCGATGTGCACGGGCGCCATGGTCATCCACTGCTGGTCATGGCTAACTTGGGCCAAGGCCCGCCGGGCGTCGGCATCCTCGACCACGATGAAGCGCCAGGGCTGGGAGTTGTTCCCCGAAGGAGCCTTCCGCGCTGCTTCCAGTAGCTCCCGCACCAGGGCTGGCTCCACGCGCTCCGGCGTGAATTTCCGGATGCTCCGGCGGAGTTCGATGGCGTCCTTCACGTTCATAACCGGACCTCCCCGTGGGTATTCCAGCACACCCGGTCCCCAAAAGGCAGGTCATAAATGTTTGCCCTGTATTGTCTTCATTTTATGTATTTGCAGGAAATAACGCGGACTTGGCCAAGGACCGATGAGTCGGATGATTCCGGTAGCCAAAGGTCTTTAGAAACGCAATCTACGCAGCCGCGACAGCCTTGGGTTCCGATGAGGCAGATCAGATGCGAGGAAGTATTACAAGGTTTCTGGGTACAGGCCCTCGTCGGCCCAGCTGGCCTAGGTGGCTCCTGGCCGCGATCTGGTTTTCCCTTGCCTTGGTCTGCGGCCAGCTCCAGGCGAGTGATACCTCCACGCAATCGCCTTCCATTTCCCTAACGAAGGAGGAGAAGGCCTTTCTGGCTGGGCGGAAGATCAGGATAGGGGTGGATTCCGCCCGTCCGCCCTTCGAGTTCATCGATGGCAAGGGGGCTTACTCCGGCATCAGTGCCAGCTTCATCCAGGAATGCGCCAAGCGTATCGGCCTGACCGTCGAGGTGGTGCCGAACCTGACCGTCGCCCAAGCCATGGGCAAGGCGATGGCCGGTGAGATAGATGTCATTCCCAAGATCACGCCCACCCAGGACCGTGGGAAGAACATCCTTTTCACCGCTCCCTACAACTCGTTTCCGTCCGTGATCGTCAGCCGCAAGGACGCGAAATTCATCGGAGGCATCGAGGACCTGGGCGATCTAAAGGTGGGCGTGATGAAGGGGTTGGTGATCGAGGAACTCCTGAAGAAGGATCACCCCGGTCTTCCGCTCATCGCGCTACCGAACGTCAAGGAAGCGCTGCTCGAACTCTCCACTGGCAAGATCGATGTCTTCATCGACAACCTCGGCACCGTCGCTTACAACATCGACCAGCTGGGGTTGACCAATCTGAAAGTGGCCGCTCCCACGCCGTATACCACCGACCTGGCCTTCGGGGTGCGCAAGGACATGCCCTTGCTGTGCTCCGCCCTGGACAAGGCACTTGCCAGCATGTCCAACCAGGAGCGGGCCGTCATCAAGAGTCAGTGGCTGGGAACTCCCAGCCAAGTGAAGGTGGACTGGGGCCTCCTGGGTCCTCTGATCGGGGCCGCGGGGCTGGTGGCTCTGGTCATCCTGGCCTGGAATCAGCGTCTCCGGCGGGTGGTCCGGGAACGGGAACGCACCCAGCGGGAGTTGGAAGAGCATGCCCAGGCGCTGGAGGTTCAGTCCAGGATCAAGTCGCACCTCACGCGTTTGTCCACCGATCTGCAGGGGTGTCAGACCTTCGAAGAACTCGCAAAGACGTTCCTGGGGCAGATCGCGCCGTTGGCGGGCATCGCCTTCGGCTCCCTCCACATCCTGAACGAGGATGAGGGGCTTCTCCGGTTTGCAGGCGGCTATGGAGGAGCAGACCACGAACACGAGGGCAGGTCCTTCTTCATCGGCCAAGGTCTGATTGGACAGTGCGCTAAGAACAGCGCACCGATCGAGTTGACTGACCCGGATGGCATTCCCTTCAAGGCTGTTTCCGGGCGCGGCGGCCTGGTCCTCCGCGAGCTGCTGATCCTGCCCATCCGCAAAATGGAAAGGATGCTCGGCGTGGTTGCCCTAGCCACCCCGACGAGTTTCAGTGCGGAGCAGCGGGGCCTTCTGACTGAAGTCCTTCCCGCCCTAGCCTTGAATCTGGAAATCCTGGCGGGGAGCCTCGAGACACGGCGACTCCTCGATCGAAGCCAGGTCCAAGCGCATATCCTCGCGGATGCCGAACAGAGAAGCCGGATCATTCTGGATTCCATCAGTATGGGTACCCTGCTCATCGATCCCAGGCGGGGGACCATCCTGGATGCGAATCCAGTGGCTGCCCGCATGATCGGAATGGAACGGGAGGCTCTCATCGGGCAAAACTGCCAGGTTTTCACCGGTCACCAAGCACCGGGCAAGATCGAGAACGCCGAGGATGTCCTGGTCAACGCCGAGGGCCGCGAGATCCCAGTCATCAAGAACGTGATTCCGGTGGTCCTGGGAGGGCGGGATTTCTTGCTGGAAAGTTTCGTGGATATCTCCGTGCAGAGGGCGCTCGAGAACCAGCTGCGGGAATCCGGTGAGCAGCTCCAGATCGTCTCGAACGCCGTCATTCAAAGCCCCGCCGGTGTGCTGATCACGGACGAACGCGGCGCCATCGAGTATGTGAATCCCAAATTCGAACGGTTGACGGGTTATACCTGCGAGGAAGTGGTGGGGCAGAATCCACGCCTGTTGAAATCTGGTCTGCATTCGCGGGAATTTTACGAAGAGCTATGGACGACCCTCCTCGGCGGTCGTGAATGGCGCGGCGAATTCTGCAACCGGAAGAAGAACGGGGAGCTTTACTGGGAACAGGCCTCCATCTCTCCCATTCGGAGCGAAGGGGGCATGATCACTCACTTCGTATCCGTGTGGGAAGACATCACCGAACGCAAGCGTTTGGACGAGGAATTGAAAAAGAGCATGGACGAATTGGAACGGTTCACGCGGCTCACCGTGGACCGGGAAACGCGGATGGTTGAGCTGGAGGGGGAAGTGAACGCTCTTCTGGCCGAGGCCGGAAAGGCCGATCGCTATCCTCCACGGGAATGAAGGAATTTTCATTACGGAAGGAACCGGCCCCAAGGGGATCCCCATGACATTCCTGGCCAATATGCGAATCCGGACAAAGGTGCTCACGGCCTTGCTGCCCCTGGCGGCGATGGTGCTGTTCGCCACCTTCTATTCCTCGATCCAGATGAACCGGATCGACACCAGATACACCAATCTGATGCAGCATCAGAGCAAGGCGGAAGTGGCCATCACAAGGTCCATTTCAAGGATGTACCGCTACGCGATGCTCCTCTACCGGGAAGTCCTAGAGGCCACTCCCGCGCAGACCCGGCAAACCGAGGCCGAGCTCGAAGCGACCTATGGCGAGTACGAGACGTACATGGCCGAGGCCGATCTGGCCATGTCCGGACGGTCGGAGCGAGTCGCGTCCCTCCGGGCTCAGTTCGAAGAGGTGGTCCGCATCTCCCGCGCCGTGCGTGACTACGCCATGCGCCAGGAGGACGATGCCGCACTCGCCCTCATGGATGGCGGGTTGGCGCAGAAACTGGAGAAGACCCGCCAGGATGAGACAACCTACGTGGATCAGTTGAGAAGTGAGATCGAGCGCGTCAACACGGAATACGCCGAAGAGACCGATCGAACCGTTCGCTACACCTGGGCCGTGATCAGCCTGGGCCTGCTGGGCTCCCTGCTCGCCACCATTCTGGTGGTGCGCCGCAACATCGTATCGGTGTTCCTCAATCTCCGCCGGAGCATCTTGGACGTGGCGGAAGGGCGGCTGGACCGGCCCATCGGCTACCTGGACCGCACCAACGAGGTAGGCGATATCGCGAGAGCCCTGTCGGTCCTCCAAGGAACGGCTCAGGAGCAGGAGGCCCAGACCTGGGTGAAGAATCAATCGGGGCTCTTGCTGGAGCGGCTCCAATCCACCGTGGATTTTGAAGGCTTCAGCATGATTCTTATGAATCAGCTGTCCCAGGCCATTCCGCTCCTCTACGGAGCCTTTTTCCTGGCCGACGAGGACCAGAAAACCTTCCGGCGCGTGGGCGGCTATGCCATCGAGGATACCGCCCATGGTCAAGTCTTCGCCCATGGCGAGGGCTTGATCGGACAGGCGGCCGTGGACAAGCGGCCTCTCACCTTCGCGTCCCTGTCCGAGGACCACCTGGAGATCCATGCAGGTTTGGGCACGCTCCAAGTGCGATCACTCCTTGTCCTGCCCGTGGTGGACCAGGAAACCGTCACCGCCGTGCTGGAGCTGGCCCCCCTCGAACCCCTCGGCGTACGCCAGAAGGCGCTGCTCGACCTGATGCTGCCGAGCCTGGCGGCCCCCGTGGCGGTCCTGACGGCCAACCTCCGGACACGCAAACTGCTCATGGAGACCCAACGCCAGGCGGAGAGCCTCGCGGCTTCGGAGTGCCAGCTGACGGCTCGCAAGGAGGAGTTGGAAGCCATCAACGAGCAGATGGCGGAACAGGCCCGGCACCTGGCCGAGGCCGAGGAACGCTCCCGGCTGATCCTGGGATCCGTGAACGAAGGCATCGTGGGGCTCGGGAACAACGGCCGGATCACCTTCGTCAACCCGGTGGGTGCCCGCATGCTGGGCTACGAGCCCGAGGAGCTGACCGGCAAGCTGTTTCACGCTGAGGTCCACCATTCCTGGCCGGACGGCTCGCCCTATCCCAAGGAGGAATGCCCCATGTTCCACACCTCCTTCGACGGCCAACCTCGCGTGGTCAACGATGAGGTGCTCTGGCGGAAGGACGGCACCAACATTTCCGTGGAATACGCAACCACGCCCATCCTGAAGGATGGTTTGGTGACCGGCACGGTGGTCTCCTTCCGGGATATCACCGAGCGGCTGCTGGCCGAGCAGGCTCTCCGGGAGAGCGAAGCGAGGAATCGCAGCATGCTGGAGGTGATGCCCGTCGGCGTGGCGATGGTGAACGAGCGGGGTGAGATCGAATTCTTGAACCATCACTTCGTCGAGATGTTCGGCTACAGGGCGGAAGACATTCCCACCGTTGCCCGTTGGTACGAGCTGGCCTACCCGGATCCCGAGTACCGAGCCCTGCGGCAGGCCGTATGGAACGCCGCCCTCGCGCGGGCTACCGCGGAAGGCGCCCCCATCGAGCCCATCGATATGCGGATCACCTGCAAGGACGGCACCCTTCGTGACATCGTATTTTCCGGCGTCATGATCGGAACCCGCAACCTGGCCACCTGCATCGATATCACGGAGCGCAAGAAGGCCGAGCGGATGATGCAGGAGGCCAAGGAGATCGCGGAGGCGGCCTCTCAGGCCAAGGCGGACTTCCTGGCCAACATGAGCCACGA
>DCFP01000177.1:25884-33362 GCA_002319925.1 Holophagaceae bacterium UBA1801
ACGCCCATGAACGCCATCATCGGCATGGCCCACCTGGCCCTCAAGACCGACCTCAACCCGCGCCAGAAGGACTACGTGCGCAAGATCCAGCAGTCGGGCCAGCACCTGCTGGGCATCCTCAACGACATCCTGGACTTTTCCAAAATCGAGGCCGGCAAGCTCTCCGTGGAACTCACGGAGGTGCACCTGGACAAGGTGATGGAGAACGTCTCCAACCTCATCACCGAGAAGGCCACGGCCAAAGGTCTGGAGCTGGTCTTCGACGTGGGGGCGGGCGTGCCCAACGATCTGGTGGGCGATCCGCTGCGCCTGGGCCAGATCCTCATCAACTACTGCAACAACGCCGTGAAGTTCACGGAGAAGGGGGAGATCGATATTGTCGTGCGCCTCCTGGAGGACTTCGGCAGCGAGGTGATGCTCCGCTTCGAGGTGCGGGACACGGGTATCGGCCTGACGGAGGAGCAGAAGGGACGCCTCTTCCAGAGTTTCCAGCAGGCGGACTCCTCCACGACGCGGAAGTATGGCGGCACGGGGCTGGGGCTGGCCATTTCCAAGAAACTGGCGGTGTTGATGGGCGGGGACGTGGGCGTGGACAGCGTTTCGGGCCAAGGCTCCACCTTCTGGTTCACGGCGCGCATGGGCAAAGGCAGGCCGCGCCGCGCCCTCATCCCCCGGCCCGATCTGCGCGGCAAGCACATGTTGGTTGTGGATGACAACGAGAACGCCCGTGCGGCGCTGGTGGACATGCTCGGTTCCATGTCGTTCCGCGTGGAAGCCGTGCCATCGGGCGCTGAGGCCCTGACGGCGGTGCGCGATGCAGCTCCCTCCATGCCTTACGAAGTGGTCTTCCTCGACTGGCAAATGCCACGTATGGACGGCCTCGAAACGGCCCGGCAGATCCGGGCCCTGGGCCTTTCCACGACGCCGCATCTCATCATGGTCACGGCTTACGGACGGGAGGAAGTGCTCAAGGGTGCCGAGGCCGCGGGCATCGAGGATGTGCTCATCAAACCGGTTTCCCCGTCGATGCTCTTCGATTCGGTCATGCGCGCCATGGGCGCCATTCTGGAAGTGAGCGAAGCCGGGGAGGGCGGGGCTCCCCTGCCCACTGACGCGGTCATCGGCAGCCTCAAGGGGCTGAGGGTCCTGCTGGTGGAGGACAATGACTTCAATCAGCAAGTGGCCGCAGAGCTGCTGGCGGATGCCGATATCCAGGTGGAGATCGCCGAGAACGGCCTCGTGTCCCTCGACAAGGTCCAGAGCGGTGCCTTCGACCTGATCCTCATGGATATGCAGATGCCCGTCATGGACGGCATCACGGCCACCCTCAAGCTGAGGGAGATGGGCTGCACGGTGCCCATCATCGCCATGACGGCCAACGCCATGCAGGCGGACCGCGACCGGTGCGCCGAGGCGGGCATGAACGACTACCTGGCCAAGCCCATCGATCCCGACGAGATGTTCGCGGTGATGAATCGGTGGACGCGGCGCCCGGGGGCAGCGCCCCAGACATCAGAGGTGGCCCCACCCGGACCGGCCGCATCGGCCGATGGCATCCCCGAGGGCATCCCCGGCTTGGATGTCGCGCTTGGGTTGAAGCGGATGCGGGGCAAGCGGACGCTCTACCTGGATCTGCTGCGGAAGTTCGGGGAGGGGCAGCGGAACGCCGCGGAGGACATCCGCCGTTCCCTGGATGGCGGGGATGCGGCGACCGCCGAGCGGATCGCCCACACCTTGAAGGGTATCGCCGGCAATGTGGGCGCGACCCTGTTGCAGGGGGAGGCCGCCACCGTGGAGCATGGCATCCGGGAAAAACGGAATGTGGATGCTGAGCTCGCCACTTTAGCGCAATCCCTTGGCGAAATGGTGGGACAGCTCGACCGGAGTCTCCCAGCCCCGGAGCGCCATGAGGCACTGGATAGCGGAAAGGCCGCCGATGTGATCGAGAGGCTGAATCATCTCCTCGGCGAGAACGACCCTGAAGCGGAAGAGGTGATGGAGGCGAACCTGGAACTCCTGCGCCAGGTTCTTCTTGGGCAGACGGACGCGCTGGCCCGGTTCGTCCGCGCCTACGATTTCGACAGGGCGCTGGAGTTGCTGGCGGCAGGCACGGCCAAGCAGCCCGACTGACACGACATGGCGGAGCGGAGGCACATGGTTGAGGACAAGCGACAGATCGTGCTCATCGTGGACGATGCGCCCGATGACCTGAAGCTCCTGAGCAGCCTGCTCAAGGAGACCTACCGGATCCGGATCGCCACCAGCGGAGAGAAGGCGCTGAGTATCGCCCGCTCGGAGCCGCCGGACCTGGTGCTCCTGGACATCCTGATGCCGGAAATGGATGGTTTCGAGGTCTGTACCGCCATCAAGGGGGACGCGCGGCTCCGGGACATTCCGGTGATCTTCATCAGCGCCCTGGACGATGTCCTGGACAAGGTCAAAGCGTTCCAGGTGGGCGGGGCCGACTACGTGACCAAGCCGTTCCAGGCCGAGGAAGTCATGGCCCGGGTGGACTACCAGATCGAGCTCCGCCGCCTGCGCCTGGAGCTGGAGGAGAAGAACCGCATCCTGGCCGAGGCCGTCGCGGACCTCCAGGAGCTGGACCAGCTGAAAGCCAGCTTCACCGCCATGGTGGTCCACGATCTGCGCTCGCCCCTTACGGGGATCAGCGCGGCCATGGAACTTTGCGAGACCCAAGGGAGGATCGAACCGAAGCTCCTCGGACACTGCCGGCAAGCCATCCGTGAGGTCGTCGCCATGCTGAACGACCTGATGGAGTTGTTCCGGAGCGAGGGCGGAGATGTTCCTCTGAACAAGGGCAAGGTGCCTTCCGAAGCCATCTTCGAAACCGTGCGCGGTACCTTCGCGCCAAGAGCCGCCGCCCAGGGCATCCGCCTCGAGTTCACGTGCCACAGCCCCTTGCCCCCTATCGACGTGGATCCCCAGAAGGTGAACCGGATCCTGTCCAACCTGGTGGACAATGCCCTCAAATACACGCCGCCCGGGGGTCGCATCCATCTAGAGTCCAGCGTGGTAGAGGGCGAGGGCGTTGATCTCGGGCTGCGCTGGCTGCTGGTTTCCGTGACGGATACGGGCCAGGGCATCGCTCCCGAACTGCTGCCGTACATCTTCGACCCCTACCGCCAGACCTCAAAGCAGGATGCCAATCTCGGTTTCGGTCTCGGTCTCGCCATCGTCCAGAGGCTCATGGCGGCGCACCACGGCCGGGTCTCCGTGAGTAGCCAGCCGGGCGTCGGAACCTGCTTTTCCCTGTTCTTCCCGATCGCTTGATTCTTCCGAAGGATCCATTCCGCTTCAGACTCAGCCCATAGGAGATTCCCCGATGAGCGAAGACACAAGACCCGTTGTCCTGGCGGTGGACGACACCCCCGATAATCTCAAGGTCATGAGCGCCCTGCTCAAGGACCTCTACCGGGTCAAAATCGCCAATAACGGGGAGAAGGCTCTGGCCATCGCCCATTCCGAGACGCCGCCGGATCTGATCCTCCTGGACATCATGATGCCGGAGATGGACGGCTACGAGGTTTGCCGCCTCCTGAAGGCGGATCGCAAGACCAGGGAGATTCCCATCATCTTCCTCACGGCCATGACCGCTCGGGAGGATGAGGAGAAAGGGCTGAAGCTGGGCGCCGTTGACTACATCGCCAAGCCCATCAGCCCGCCCATCGTGATCGCCCGCGTGGAGACCCATTTGAAGTTGAAGGCCAGCGCCGACTACCTGAAGAACAAAGCCGCCTTCCTGGAGGCGGAGGTGAACCGCCGCACCCGGGAGGTGATCGCCATCCAGGATGTGACCATATTGTCCATGGCCTCCCTGGCGGAGACGCGGGATTCCGACACCGGCAATCACATCCGCCGCACCCAGCGCTACGTGATGGTGCTGGCCAAACACCTGATGGATCATCCGCGCTTTGCCAGCTACCTGGACGAGGCGCGCATCGGCCTGCTCTTCAAGTCCGCACCCCTGCACGACATCGGAAAGGTGGGGATTCCCGACCGCATCCTGCTGAAGCCCGCGCGCTTCGAGCCCCACGAATTCGAGATCATGAAACGCCACACGATCCTAGGCCGCGACGCCATCGAGCATGCGGAGCAGTCCTTAGGCATGCCGGTGGAGTTTCTATCCATGGCCAAGGAGATCGCCCTCTCGCACCACGAGAAATGGGACGGCACCGGCTACCCCGAGGGCCTCAGCGGGGACGATATCCCCATTTCCGCTCGCTTGATGGCCGTGGCCGATGTCTACGATGCCCTGATCAGCCGCCGGATCTATAAGGAGGGAATGTCCCACGCCAAGGCTTTCCAAATCATCACGGAAGGCGCGGGCACCCACTTCGATCCCGACGTGGCAGAGGCCTTCACGAAACTGGTCGATGAGTTCCAGGCCATCGCCGGCCGCTTTGCCGACGCTGACGCCGACATGGAACGGAAGCGGGCCTACTTCACGCAGGCCATCGCGAACGAATGATATGGATTCGCATTCAAAAGAATAGATCACCGCCAAGACGCCCGGGGGGCTGCGCGCCTGCGCCAAGAAAAGAAGGCACGCACATGATGTCGGATTCCAGGATATGTCCGGGCTATGGGTCTATTTTCTTGGCGCTCTTGGCGGTGAAATTCTCTTTCTCGACTATTAAATGCAAGTTGGTATCAGTGGGCGCGCACCAGCCGTTCGCCCAGCTCCCGGGCCTTCTGGCAATCGGCGGGGAACACATCGTCGTGCCGCTGTCGCTTGTGGACCGGATCGAAGCGATCCGCCACCACCTTGGTGTAGTCCTCGAACTGCAGGGTGTCGAAGCTGGCCAACCGTTCCACGCTCCCGAAGGCCCGCTCCAGCGCGCCTTCAGTGCGGGCCAGGTGGTTCCAGTAGCCCATGTCTTCCGCCTGGCGCTCCTCGACGTTCATGGTGTAGATGACGCCTACGGAGATGCGCCGGGAGAGCAGGGATTCGGGTGGATTCGTGTAGGTGAAGAAGGGGAAGAGGAGCCGCTCCAGGAAGGAGCGGGTCTCGCCCGTTACGGAACCGAAATAGATGGGAGAGCCGATCAGCAGGGCATCCGCGGCCTCGATGCGTTCCAGGACGGGGTTTAGATCGTCCCGCAGGGCGCAGCGGCCGTAGCTCTTCCCGCCCCGGGTCTTGCAGGTGAAGCAGCTTCGGCAGCCCTTGAAGTCCAGGTCATAGAGCTCCACCCGCTCCACTTCGGCTCCGGCGTCCCAGGCGCCCTCCGCCGCCCGGTCCAGCAGGGTGGCCGTATTCCATCCCTTGCGGGGTCCGCCGTTCACGACCACAACTTTCTTGGGCGATCCTTTGGACATTCCCTCTCCTATGCGCTCTAATTCCGTTACCGTTCCATGGTTCCTTGAAGGAACTTTAAGGACGGTACGAGATCTGCGGAGCCCACACAAGAAGGGTTCCGCCCGTGACTTGGTTACCGGGCGGTAACCCTGGGAGGCGGAAATGGCCATGCGTAAACCCGTGGAAGGCTATTGCCATTGCGCCGTGCGCAACGTCCTGGACCGCATCGCGGACCGCTGGAGCCTGCTCGTTCTGCTGCATCTGGAATCGGGCACCCTGCGCTTCTCGGACTTGCGCCGCGCCGTAGGCGACATCTCCCAGCGCATGCTCTCCCAGACGGTGCGCCGCCTGCAGGAAGATGGACTCATTTCCCGCAAGGTGTATCCCACCGTGCCGCCCCGTGTGGACTACAGCCTCACGGAGCTGGGCCGCTCGCTGCTGGTGCCGGTGCGACAGCTCGTTTCGTGGGCGGAAACGAACCACGCGCGCATCCGCACCGCACGGACCGAGTTTGCTTGTGCTGCGAAGGATGTAGGAGGCAAGAGCGCCTGAACGTCAGGCGGTCCTGCGTGTATCGAGAACCGCTGGGTGCTTTTCCTCGTAGGCCGCGATCTCCTTCTCGAACTGAAGCAGGTAGCCCAGCTCGTCCACGCCCAGCAGCAGGCAGCGCTTGCGGAAGGGATCAACCGCGAAGGTGATAGCCAAGCCATCGGGTAGCGTGAGCGTTTGGGACTCCAGATCGATCTTCACGCTGGCGCCGCTGCACGCGGCCAGAAGCTGCCCGTGCACTTCCGGTTCGACCTTGATGGGCAGCAGTGCGTTCTTCAGGGCGTTCTGATGGAAGATGTCCGCGAAGGAGGTGGAGATCACCGCGCGGAAGCCGGCATCGGCAATGGCCCAGGCCGCGTGCTCCCGGGAGGAACCGCAGCCGAAGTTGTCCCCTACCACCAGAATTTGAGCACCACTCGCTTCTGGACGGTTCAGTGCGAAATCAGGATCAGGCGAGCCGTCCTTCCGGTAGCGCCAATCGCGGAACAGGTTCTGGCCCATGTTCTCGCGCGTGGTGGTCTTCAGGAACCGGGCCGGGATGATCTGGTCTGTGTCGATGTTGGCGATGGGCAGAACCGCAATGGTGCCTTCGAGGGTCGTGAAGGATTTCATACGAACCTCCTGGGATCAGTAACCACGCCCTCGACCGCGGCAGCAGCGGCAGTGAGCGGACTGGCCAGCAGCGTGCGGCCACCGGGTCCCTGGCGCCCTTCGAAGTTGCGGTTGCTGGTGGCCACGCAAGTCTGGCCGGGCTGGATCATGTCGCCGTTCATGGCCAGGCACATGGAGCATCCGGGCTCGCGCCACTCGGCGCCCGCTTCCAGGAAGATCGTGTGCAGTCCTTCGGCCTCTGCTTCCCGCTTCACGACTTCGCTGCCGGGCACGATGAGGGTGCGCGGCTTCACCTTGCGCCCCCTCAGGATCTTCGCGGCATCACGGAGATCCTCGAGACGCCCGTTGGTGCAGCTGCCCACGAAGACCACGTCCACGGGCCGGCCCAGGATGGGCTTGCCTCCCTCCAGCCCCATGTAGGCGAGGGCCTTTTCGAGGCCCGCGCGTTCGGTTCCTGAAGTGCGAGCTGGATCAGGGATGACCCCGCTGACGGGGATGCCCATGGAGGGATTGGTGCCGAAGGTGATCATGGGCTCCAGGGCCGATCCGTCCAGAGTGACTTCGTGATCGAACACGGCTCCATCGTCGGTGATAAATGTCTTCCAGCGCGCCACGGCTGCGTCCCAGGCCGTTCCCTTGGGCGAGTAGGTGCGGCCCTTCAAATACGCGAAGGTGGTCTCGTCGGGAGCCATGAGGCCCGAGCGAGCGCCTGCCTCGATGCTCATGTTGGCGATGGTCATTCGCCCCTCCATGGACAGGTTGCGGATGGCTTCGCCCGTGTACTCGAAGACGCTGCCCGTGCCGCCGCCCACGCCGATCTTGGCGATGAGGGCCAGGATCACGTCCTTGGCTGTAACGCCGTTTTGCAATCGACCCGTTACCTCCACTCGATGGTTTTTCGAACGCTTCTGCAGGAGGCACTGGGTGGCCAGGACCATCCCCACCTCGCTGGTGCCGAGTCCGAAGGCCAGGACGCCGAAGGCGCCGTGGGTGGCCGTGT
>DCFP01000177.1:33620-46380 GCA_002319925.1 Holophagaceae bacterium UBA1801
CGTGGGTGGCCGTGTGGCTGTCGCCACAGACCAAGGTCATGCCCGGCTGGGTGAGTCCCAGTTCGGGGCTGAAGACGTGCACGACGCCCTGATGGCCGCTGCCGGGGCCGTAGAGGGGCACGCCGAACTCGGCACAGTTGAGTTTCAGCTGCTCCACCTGCCGCGCGGCGATGGGATCGGCGATGGGCAGGCTGCGGTCATGGGTTGGAATGCAGTGATCGATGGTGGCGACCGTGCGATGGAGATTGCGGACCTTCAGACCGCGCTGGCGCAACCCATCGAAGGCCTGGGGGCTGGTGACCTCATGGAGCAGTTGCAGATCGATGTAAAGCAGGGTGGGCTCACCATCCCGCTGGGCGACCACGTGCGAATCCCAGAGCTTGTCGTAGAGGGTGCGTGGGGGCATGTCCGATCCTTTGTTGGAACCACGAATTGCACGAATCCTGTTGAATTTGCACGAATGCAAAGATTAGCGGTTCGCACTCTCATTCGTGGGATTCGCACCTATTCGTGCAATTCGTGGTTTGCATTTCAGCGCTGACTCTTGATCCTTTGGCAGACGGCGCCGCCGACGGAAGCGGTGGTGCCCTGGCCACTCAGCAAGTCAGGGGTCGTGGGGCCGTGCTGGATGACGTAGTCGATGGCTTCCTCGATGGTCCTGGATTCTTCCTTCAGGCCGAAGCTCCAGTCCAGCATCGCGGCTGCGCTGCCGATGGTGCCTAGGGGATTGGCGATGCCCTTGCCCGCGATGTCCGGCGCCGAACCGTGGATTGGCTCGTAGAGGCCCGGGAGCTTGCCGTCCGGCCGCCGCGCGCCGAGGCTGCCCGAGGGCAGCAGCCCGATGGAACCCGCCAGCACCGCGGCTTCATCGCTGAGGATATCGCCGAAGAGGTTCTCCGTGAGGAGCACGTCGAAGGCCTTGGGATTGAGCACCAGCTGCATGGAGGCGTTGTCCACGTAGAGGTGATCGAGGACCACGTCGGGATACTCGGCGGCGATCTCCGTGACCACCTGGCGCCAGAGCTGGCTGGTCTCCAGCACATTGGCCTTGTCCACGGAGGTGACCCTCTTCCGGCGGGTCCGGGCCAGTTCGAAGGCCATGCGCGCGATGCGCTCCACTTCCACGTAGCTGTAGGGCATGGTGTTGAAGGCGCGGCGCTGCTTGCCTTCGCCTTCCAGGGCGCGGGGCTGGCCGAAGTAGAGGCCCCCTGTGAGCTCCCGCAGGATCAACAGGTCCGTGCCTGCGATGCGGTCCTCCTTCAGGGGCGAGGAACCGAACAGCGCAGGATAGGCCTTGACGGGCCGCAGGTTCGCGAAGACACCCATGGCCTTCCGGAGATCCAGCAGGCCCCGCTCGGCCCGCTGCGCGGGGGGCAGGCTGTCGTATTTGGGAAGACCCACGGCGCCCAGCAGCACGGCATCCGCCTCCACGGCTTCCTTCAGAACAGCCTCGGAAACGGGTTTTCCGGTCTCGTCCAGCGACGCGCCGCCGATGAGGCCATCCCTCAAGACGAGGTCGTGGCCATGGATCTCGCACACGGTCCGAAGGACCTTGACGGCCTCTCGGGTGATTTCGACCCCGATTCCATCGCCGGGCAGCACAAGGATGTTGAGTCGCATGGAAGCCTCCCGGAACACCGATTCCGACCCCCAGCTTAGATCCAGTCGGGCGCATCGGCTAATTCATAATAAACATCTGAGCTATGCTGATTTTGCATAACATGAGGGAGTGCTGAACCATGGACATCGAGCTGCTCGAGACCTTCCTGGTGGTTTGCGAAGAGGGAAACCTGAGCCGCGCGGCGGTGCGACTGTTCCGCTCGCAGCCAGCGGTCTCGCGCCAGCTCCAGGCATTGGAAGCCACGATGGGTTGCCGGTTGCTGGAGCGCACCTCCCGAGGTGCCTGGCCCACGGAGCGGGGCGAGGAACTCCGCGACCGGGCCGCGAGGATCCTGGGCGAATTGCGGAGCCTGAAGGACATCAATGCCCAGGCCGAAGGACCCAGCGGCGACCTGGTGGTGGCCTGCTCCGACAATGTCGCCTGCCACGTGCTGGCGCCCGTCCTGGGCCGCTTCGCGAAGGAGTGCCCCCGCGTGCGGATCCGCATCGAGAGCAGCGTCACCCCCGGCATCGTCAACCTGGTGGAACGCGGGTTCTGCGAGCTGGGCGTGGTGCTGCTGCCCGTGCGGAACCCGCGCCTGGAATTGAAACCCATTCTGGAGTTCAAGCACATCGCCATCTTCCCCCCACGTGGCGCTCCCCGGGGCCTCAGCGAGGTCGGCGTTCCGTTCCTCTGCGAGAGACCGCTGGTGCTGCTTTCCCGGGAAACGGCAACCCGGAGGTCCTTCGACGAAATGCTCGCCTCCAAGGGGCTGCACCCCGAGAAATGCATGGAAGTGGGCAGCGTGCCCGTGCAGAAGGCCATGGTGCGCGCGGGCCTGGGCACGGGCATCCTGGCCGACTACGCCCTCGAAACCCGGGACGGTCTGCCGAGCCTGCCCATCCACGGCGCGAGAACGAAGACCTTGGCCCTTTGCCACCTCAAGGCCGGTAAGCTCCGTGCTTCTGCAAAGCGCCTCGCGGAGCTGCTGGGCGTGAAGGAATGATGGTCCTCGCGCTGGATGGATTTACCATGTGAACCGCCATGTCCCGAAACGGTTCGACCTTTCCATTGCGGACGCGGATCACACTGCTGATCTGCGCGATCCTTCTGTTCATCCTCGTGGTGACCGGGCTCATGGTCACCTGGGGCATGGAGCGCCGTGCCCGGGAAACCTTGACCGAAAAGGCCGTGATGGTCTCCCAGATGACCGCCGAATCCGAAGTGGTCGTCGAGGGCTTGAAGGGCCGGCGCGCGCAGGACTCCATCCAATCCTTCGCCGAGCGTGTGCGCGAGCGGTCCCAGGTGGATTTCGTGGTGGTCCTGAACATGAATCGCATCCGGTTGTCCCACCCGAATCCATCCCAGATCGGGGCCCAGTTCGTGGGCGGTGACGATGCGGATGTGTATCGTGGGTTGTCCTATACCTCCGTGGCCAAGGGTACGCTGGGCGTTTCCCTGCGCGCCTTCACGCCCGTCCGGGATCCGGCTGATGGCAAGCAGATCGGGGCGGTGGCGGTGGGCATCCTCATGCAAGGCGTGGATCAAACCATCGTCGAGGTACGCAAACGCATCGCCTTGGGCATTCTCATCGGGTTCACGGTGGGAATCCTGGGGGCGGTCTACCTGGCGGATCACATCAAGCGGATCCTCCTTGGCATGGAGCCCGCCGAGATCGCCACCTTGCTCCAGCAGCGGAACGCCCTCCTTCACTCTGTCCGCGAAGGCGTGGTGGCTGTTGATCGTGATCTCCGGATCACCGTGGTGAACGAGGAAGCTTCGCGTCTCTTCGGCCTGGCGGGCATTCACGGCGATCTGGTCGGGAAGAGCCTGGACGAGATCTTTCCAGGCTTCGGCGCGGAGCGCGTGCTCGCGAAGGGTCAGCCGGAGCTGGATCAGGAAGTGGACACCAACGGCCTTCCTGTTTTGACGAGCGCGGTGCCGATCCAGGTGAAGGGGGAGCTCACGGGTGTGGTGGCGACCTTCCGGGATAAATCAGAGGTGAGCCGGCTCGCGGAACAGCTCACGGGCGTGCGCCATTACGCGGACGCCCTTCGGGCGCAGACCCACGAGTTCATGAACAAGCTCCATGTGATCCTGGGCCTGATCCGGCTGGGGCACTATGCGAACCTGGCCGATTACATCACTGGCATCACAGGACGCTTGCATGACGAGGTGGGCTTCGTGGTCCAGCGCATCAAGGATCCCGTGCTCGCGGGTTTCCTGCTCGCGCGGCTCAGCTCGGCGCGGGAGCAGGACATCACCATGCACCTCAGTGAAGAATCGTCGATCACCACAAGTCTCGCCGAAGGCCTGGCCCATGACGTCATCACCATCCTCGGCAATCTGCTGGAGAACGCCGTGGAAGCCATGGGCGGCTCGCCGCAGCGGGAGATCTGGATCCACCTGGATCAGGAGCCGGATCGATTGTTGCTCACGGTCGAAGACTCGGGTCCGGGCATTGATCCCGGGGCTCTGGAGCGGTTGTTCACCAAGGGATACTCCACCAAAGGCGAGCATCACGGTTACGGTCTCTGGCAGGCCAGCCGGGCCGTGGAAGCCCACGGCGGTAAGCTGTGCGTGGAGAACAGGCCTTCCGGGGGCGCGGTCTTCATGGCCACGCTGCCGGTCAAAGAGCGGGAGGAAATGATTTGATACGAGTGCTGCTGGTTGAGGATGATCCGATGGTGGCGGAACTCAACCGCCTTTACGTGAGCCGCGTCGATGGCTTCCAGGTCGCTGCCACGGCCCGGAACGGGCAGGAGGCGCTGGATATCCTGCGCAGGCAGCCCGTGGATTTGATCCTCCTGGATATCTTTATGGCCGGGCCCACGGGCCTCGATCTGCTGTCGGAAATTCGCGCCATGGCTCTCGACGTGGATGTCATCTTCGTCACCGCAGCAAGGGACACCAAGACCATTGGCAAAGCCCTCAAGCTGGGAGCCGTGGATTATCTCATCAAGCCCTTCGAGTTCGACCGTCTCCAGCTGGCCCTGGAGAAGTACCGCGAAACCCACCGTCTCATGCGCGGATCGGATTCCGTGAGCCAGGTGGAACTGGATCGGTCCTTGGGGCGGCCGAACGTTGATACGCGCCCTGGAAGCCCACTGCCAAAGGGTTTGGACCGGGTCACGCTTGAGATGGTGCTCAAGGCCATCACAGAACGGGAGGCGGAGGACCCGTGGTTCACCTCCGAGGAACTGGCCCAAGCCATCGGTCTTTCCCGCGTGTCCGTGCGGAAGTACGTTGAGTTCCTCTGCGGGCTCAAGGTGCTCCGCATGGAACCCGGCTACGGCCCCGTGGGCAGGCCCGTGCATCGTTTCAAACTGCAGAAAACGAATTTAGCCGAAGCGCAGCGATTCCTCTGAGATGGCTTTGAATGTGAAATCGCGAATGAAGAGCAGGAACACTGCTGAACTACCCACTCTTTCATTCATGACCATTTGTATAATTCGTGGCTAGGGGAGCCTGAATTCCGCCGCGAACGCCCTGCCTCTGCACTTCGGGCAATTCGCGAGGTGCGCGATTTCCAGCTTGGCTTGTCCCGCCATGCGGGTCAGGTGCACTTCAGGCGCGAAACCGCGGCCGCAGGTCTTGCAGAGCGTCAGCGGCACCTTGAGATGCCAGCGCTCGATGGTCCTGAATCCATCGGCGTCCACGACCTTCACGCAACCGGTGGGGCAGACATCGGCACAGGCGCCGCAGCCGACGCAGGCCGCGCTGGTCTCCTCGTAGGGCGTGGTGGCGTGCTTGCTCACGCCACGGCCTGCGAACCCCAGAGCATTGACGCCCACGGCCTCGCAGATCCGGATGCAAAGTCCGCACTGGATGCAATCCTCTTCCGGCCGGGGGACGAAAGGTGTTTCTTCAATCCCATAACGCGCGGCAAGATCGCGCACTGCCTTGGCTGCGGGGGCCGCCGCCAGCAGGAGCTGCAGCACGATCCGCCGGTGGCGCACCACTTCGTCGGTGTCGAGTTGCACTTCCAGGCCCTCCTGCACGGGATAGTTGCAGGAAGTGGTGAGCTTCGATCGCCTGCCTTTCTTCACCTCCACCAGGCACAAACGGCAAGCGCCGTACGAGCTGACCGCCTCGTGAAAACAGAGAGAGGGCACCTCGAAGCCGTGGCGCCGGAGGGCCGATAGCAGACTCTCGCCTAGCGTCCCTTGGCAGATTTGTCCCTGGACTTTGAACTCCACGACGTTGCATTTCTCGTCCGCCATGCCTTGGCACTCCTCATGACTCAACATGGATCGCGTTCCTCTTGCAGACATCCATGCACACACCACAGCGCGTGCAGAGCGAATCATCGATGGTGTGCCGGGCCTTCTTCCCGCCCTGGATGGCCTTCGTGCCGCACTGCGCGTTGCAAGCCATGCAGCCGTCGCACGAATCGTCGATGACGTAGCGGATGAGGGTCTTACACACCTTGGCGGAACACCGATGCTCGTGGATGTGCGAGATGTATTCCTCTTCGAAGTAGCGCATCGTGGACAGCAGCGGATTGGCCGCGGTCTGTCCCAGCCCGCACAGCGAGGCCGTCTGCACGGTGGTGCTGAGGTCCTTCAGGAGTTCCAGATCGCCCTCGCGGCCCTCGCCCTTGCAGATGCGGTCGACGATGGCGCAAAGCTGTGCCAGCCCCTCCCGGCAGGAGACGCACTTGCCGCAGGATTCGTCGGCAAGGAAGTGGAGGAAGTAGCGTGCGAGATCCACCATGCACGTGGATTCGTCCATGACGATCATGCCGCCGGAGCCCATCATGGAGCCCGCCTCCGTGAGCCGGTCGAAGTCCACCGGCAGATCCAGCAGGGATTCCGGCAAGCAGCCGCCGGAGGGACCACCAGTCTGCACGGCCTTGAACTTCTTGCCCGGCGGGGGCCCGCCCCCCACATCCCAGATGATGTGGCGGAGGGTCGATCCCATGGGCACTTCCACCAGGCCGGTGTTGTTCACTTTCCCGACCAGAGCGAAGATCTTGGTGCCCTTGCTGCCGCCCCAGGGATCCTTGGAGACATCACCGGTGCCGATGGAAGTGAACCACTCCAGCCCGCGGCTGATGATGAGCGGCACGTTGGCCCAGGTCTCGACGTTGTTCAAGTTGGTGGGTTTGTCGAAGAGGCCTTGTTCCGCGGTGTGGATGTGCTTGGCCCGTGGCTCACCGACGAAACCTTCGATGGAGGCCATGAGTGCCGTAGATTCGCCACAGACGAAGGCGCCACCGCCCTTGTTGATGAGGATGTCGAAATCCAGCTCCGTGCCAAGGATTCCTTTGCCCAGCAGACCGCACCGGCGTGCCTGCTCGATGGCTCGGGTCAGTCTCTCCACGGCCAGGGGGTACTCGTTGCGGACATAGATGTAGCCCTTAGGCTGGCCCGGGAAACCGATTGCGAAGGCGCCGAGGATCATGCCTTCAAGAACGAGGTGCGGATTGCCCTCCATCAGGGCGCAGTCCATGAAGGCGCCGGGATCGCCTTCGTCGCCATTGCAGAGGATGTAGCGGATCCCGTCCGCGGCGTGAGCCTTGCGGCAGCTCTGCCACTTGACCCCCGCCGGGAAGCCGCCGCCCCCCCGGCCGCGGAGGCCACTGCGCAAGATGAGGTCGACGATTTCCTCGGGCTTTCGCTCCTGCAGCACCTTGCCCAGGGCTGCATATCCACCGACGGCTATGTAGTCGTCGATGGAGTCCGGATCGATCTGCCCGTTGAAGGCCAGCAGTGACCGCGTCTGGTGGCGATAGAAGGGGACATCCTGCTCGCGTTCGTAGGTTCTGCCATCGGAGTCGGTGTAGAGCAGGCGCTGGATCGCCGTTCCCTTCTCAACGGTTTCGGTGAGGATCTCAGGGACATCGATTGCTTTGACCCGCTGATAAAAAATGCTCTGGGGTTGGACCACTACCACGGGACTCCGCTCGCAGAATCCCTGGCAGCCCGTGACACGCAGTTCCACCTCCAGGTTCGATTTCGCGATCTCCTCCCGGAAGACTTCCGCCAGGCCCCGTGCACCGCAGGCGCGGCAACCGGTACCGGCGCAGACCGATACGATCTTTCGGTCAGGGCCGCGCACGGCTTGGAGCTGCCTGCGATAGGCCTCCAGATCTGCGACCGAATGGAATCGTGTTTCCATGCCTTATCCCTTCAGCTTCTTGAGGAGCCTGCCGAGTGTCTGCGTGCTCAACTGCCCGTGATATTCCCCATCGATGATCGCCAACGGGCCCATGGCGCAGGCCCCAACGCAATTTACCGTCTCCAGGGTCAGCCGAAGATCGGCGGTGGTCTCGCCCGGCCCGATGCCATGCTCGCGTTCAACATGCTCCACCAGCCGCTGGGCTCCGCGAACGTGGCAGGCGGTGCCCATGCAGATGGTGCAAACGTGCTTGCCGCGCGGCTTCAGGCTGAAGGATGAGAAGAAGGTTGCCATGCCGTAGACGCGCGATAGGGGCACATTCAATCCGGCGGCGACGTGGGCCAGCGATTCCCGCGGCAGCCAGTTCTCGTTCCCCTGGATGTCCTGGAGGGTGGCGAGCAGCTCGGAGGGCCTGTGGCCATGCGATGCGAGGATGGATTCGAGTTCAGCGTTTTCCATAGGGACCGTGGGTAAGAGATTGGGTGCGAAGAGAAAGGAGATTCACCACCAAGACACCAAGAGCACCAAGAAAGACACCAAGAAAAGTGGGAAGAAATTCATGGGTTCACTTGGGAATGGGTCGTTCAACCTCCATCCATTTTTTCTTGGTGGCGAATCTTTTACAGCGACGTTGCGTGCGAATCCCGGCGTCAGCCACCTGCGACCATGGGGAAGAGGCTGATGGTGTCTTCGGGCTGAAGCCGCGTGTCGAGGCCGTCCAGGTGCAAGATGTGCTGTCCGTTCACCAGCACGATGATCGTTTCACTGAGCCGGCCTTCGGGCAGGATGCGGCGCCGGAAGGGCTCCCCGTGCCGCTCCGCGAGCCCCTGCAGGAGCTCGCGGAGCGATTGAGCCGGGGTGGTCCACTCCAGTTCAAGGCACCCTGTCAGGGGCCGGATGTTGGCGAAATACTTGACGCGCATGGATCAAACGAGGGCGAGATCCTTGAGTTTCTCCTGGGTTGGAACCCCATTCTCGTCCCAGCCCCGCAGCTTGTAGTACTCGGGGAGCATCTCGGCGAGGTGGTTCACCTCGCCTTTGGAAGGGCCTGTCGCGATGGGACACTTGAGAAGGCGTTCGGGCAAAGTGTCATCCGCGTTGGTGAAACCGGCCTTGAGGTTGAAGTTGCGTTCCAGGTTCCAGATGCGTTCGCCCGTCTTCAGGTAGTCATCGAGGGTGTAGGTCACGCCGGTCAGCGCGGTGAGCATGGCGGCGAAGTCCTCGCCGGTCATGCCGAAGGTGCCGAAGAGGCAGGCGCCCGAGGAGTCGATGGCTGCGGTCAAGTCCTGGAAGATCTTCACCCACTGGGGCTTTTCGGCCGTGACGTGAGGATCCAGCTTCGCTCCGCACCCGAGCACTTCCACGGAGATCGTGTAGCCGCGCACATGGCAGCCGCCCCGGTTGCTGGTGGCGTAGTTGAGCCCGATGCCCTGCACGCCGCGCGGATCGTAGGCTGGCATCTCCTGCTTCTTGACGGACATGGAGAACTCGGGATGGCCGAAGGCCTCCGCCAGGCGATACGAACCCTTGCCCAGCAGTTTGCCGAAACCTTCGCCCTGGCCGGTCAGGCGCGTGGCCTCCAGGAGGGATTCCGCATTGCCGAAGTGCAAATCGAGGCCGCCCGTGTCTTTCAGGGTGATGTGCCCCGCTTCGAAGAGGTCCATGGCGCAGGCGATGGTGGCGCCCAAGGTGATGCTGTCGAGGCCATATTCGTTGCACAGGTAGTTCGTCTTGACGATGGCGTCGAGGTCGTCCACACCGCAATCGGCGCCCATGCTCCAGGCCGCTTCGTATTCCGGGCCTTCCCCTGAGCTGGCGAACTTGGGGTTGGCCACGCGGGTCACGCGCCCGCAGCTTATCACACAGGAATAGCAGCCCTTGGGGCGGACCAGCTGGGTTTCGGCCAGGCTCTCACCGCCGGTCTTGTTGGCAGTGGGGAAGTAGCCATCGCGGAAGTTCTTGGTGGGAAGCGCCCCGGTCTCGTTCAGGATGTTGACCAGCACATCGGTACCGTAGGCCTTGAGACCTGCGCCGCCCACGGGATGATTCTTCACGCCCTCCCGCGCTTTCATGACCGCGGCGGTGAAGGCACTGGGATCGGCCACCTTCACGGCGCCGGTGCCCATGACCACCACGGCCTTCAGATTCTTGGAGCCCATGACGGCACCCACGCCTGAGCGGCCCGCAGCGCGGTGCATGTCGTTCATGATGGATGCAAATAAGACCATGTTCTCGCCGGCGGGCCCAATGCAGGCCACCTTGGCCTCCTCGTCTGTCTCGGCCCGGAGTGCATCGGAGGTGTTGGGAACCTGCTTGCCCCAGATGTGGGAGGCATCCTTGAGTTCGACCTTGTCATCCTTGATCCAGAGGTAGACCGGCTTCGGGGCTTTTCCTTCGAAGATCACCATGTCGTATCCCGCGTACTTCATTTCGGGACCGAAGGAACCACCGGAATTGGAGGCCGCGATGGTGCCCGTCAGCGGGCCCTTGGTGACCACCTCGTAGCGTCCTCCCGAGGGAGCGAAAGTGCCCGAGAAGGGACCCGGAGCGAAGATGAGTTTGTTCTCTGGGGAGAGCGGATCCACCTTTGGGTCCACCTCGTCAGAGAAGACTTTGGACCCCAGGCCGCGGGCGCCAAGGAATCGCTTGGCATCCTGCGGATCCGTGGCCTCCTTGGTGATGCGGCCCGTGGTGAGGTTCACGCGGAGGACTGTTCCAACCCATCCGTACATCGTCACACCTCCTGGATGGCCGCTTTGAATTTGGCGGCGAAGGCTTTCTTGCGGGAACGCGTGGAGATCGAGTCGTCGATGAATTCCAGCGCCTTGCTGGGGCAGAACTTCACGCACTCGGGGCTGCCGTCGCACTGGTCGCATTTCAGGATCGCGCCTGAAACACCGTCGTAGACGGCATTGCCGAAGGGGCAGGCCATCGTGCACATGCGGCAGCCGATGCATTTGGCACGGTTGTATTCGACGAGATCGGCGCCCTTGGCGCGGGATAGCGCGCCTGTAGGACAGACCTTCATGCAGGAGGCCTCGTCGCACTGCTGGCACATCATGGGCACGGAGAAGCCCTCCCGCTCCCAGGTATAGACGTGGACGCGCGTGGCCGCGGCGCGGAACTGCGATTCGTGGCCGTAGGAGCACGCCAGCGTGCAGTTGTGGCACCCCGTGCATTTATCGGGATGGATCATGAGAACTTTCGTCATAGAGGTTCTCCTGTGGTGAAGTTGAAGAAGGACGTCGAACGGGCAATCGCGTGGAAATGGAGACAAACGGAGGCCAACCCATCCTCAGGGCTCCGCGTGCGAGGAGCAGAGACGGCGATGGTTGATCGAATGGATGCATGGAGGCCGAGGAGCGGCCTGAGCATCAAGAGCAAGACCCAAGCCAGTTTCGCGGGCCGAAATAACAGCCCGGGAACCCGCAGTTACCCATGTACCATCGCTTCGGATCCGAGGGGCGCCGTTACATGTGACATGTCACAGGTGTCTCAGTGCGTGCCATGTGAGACGCTTATGCCCTGGGTGGCAATTGCTTTTCGCCGCCGGGGATTATGATTGTGGGTGCTATGAGCTCGGTTCGGCCTCCTGTTCCCCTTGGTCCGCTCCACTCAAAGTCGGAGCGCCAGGAACGCCGTTTGCTGATCGAGAAGGCCTGGGAGCGGTTCCTGACGGAAGGCGTCGTGTCCGCCAATGTCGGCGAGGTCATCACGAATTCATGGCTCCGGGCAAGGGAGGCGTACCACCTCAATCCGGAGGCCTTGCAACCCATCCAGTCGGAAACTGAGGAAGCCCTGTTCGAGCGTTGCCATGGGGATGAGGCCTTTGGTCTGGTCCAGCCCGTCCTAAAAGATTTCGCCAGCCGCCTGGATCTTTCCGACCATGTCCTTGCGTACTTCGACCAGAACGGATGGATGCTTTCCATCGATGGCGATCCAAGGGTCGTCCATGGTCTAGAGGACACGTGCTTCCGACCGGGAACCAATTGGGCCGAGTCCTCTGCTGGCACCAACGGCCCGGGGACGGCTTTGGCTGAAGGCCGTCCAATCGAAGTCTTCGCCTCCGAACACTACGTGGAGCTTTGGCAGCGGTGGAGTTGCGCCGCAGCCCCGATCCGGTTGCCCGGCTTGGCAGAACCCATCGGGATCATCGATCTCACGGGTCCCTGGGATGTGCGGCGCCGCCAGGCGCTCATGGTGGTCCAGGCGATCGCCCGGGCCATCCAGGAGCGGATCCAGGCGGCCACCAGTGTCCGTGACGAGGTGGTGCGCTATGCGTTCCAGGCAGCCCATGAAGCCGGTGACGCCCTTCTGGCCGTAGACACCCGCGGCTATGTCATTGCCCTCAATGATGCCGCGGCTCGTCGGCGCATCGTGGAATCCCTGGTGCTCCCCTCGGCCATGCAGGAGGCCATCAGCCATGCCTTCCGGCATTCGGGCCTGGGTGAGGTCTCGCTGGTTTCGCCCGATGGATTGCCCTTGGTCGCTTCGTTGGTGCGGCATGAAAACGCACCGGTGGGCGCCATCCTCCGTGTGACCGATATACCTGGAGCCACGCGCGTCCGGAAGCCTTCCGTCCCCTCCACGCGTTACGACTTCAGCAATATCCAGGGACAATCAAAAGCTTTAGCGGAGGCGCTGAGGCTCGCGCGCGCGGCCTCTGGCAACGATCTGCCGGTCATCCTCTGCGGGGAATCCGGCACGGGCAAGGAGCTGTTCGCCCACTCCATCCACTCCTCCAGCGGCCGGAGAGCGGGACCTTTCGTGGCCGTCAACTGCGGCGGGTTGCCCCCTCAGCTCATCGAAGCCGAGCTGTTTGGTTATGAAGCTGGCGCCTTCACGGGTGCCAAACGGGAGGGCAACGTAGGGCGCTGCGAACTGGCGGATCGCGGGACGCTGTTCCTCGACGAGGTGAGCGAACTTCCTCCTTCGGCGCAGACGGCCCTGCTGAGGGTCCTCCAGGAGCGGGAGGTCGTTCGCCTGGGCGGCTTCACACCCCGCATGGTGAACGTGCGGGTCATCGCGGCCACCAAC
>DCFP01000095.1 GCA_002319925.1 Holophagaceae bacterium UBA1801
ATCTGGCGCGGCCCCATGCTCAACAAGGCCCTGACCCAGTTCCTGGGCGATGTGCTGTGGGGACACCTGGATCTCCTGCTCATCGACCTGCCTCCAGGCACAGGCGATGTTCAGATTTCCCTCATCCAGAACACCAAGGTGGATGGCGCCATCATCGTGAGCACGCCGCAGGATGTAGCCTTCCTGGATGCGAAGAAAGCCATCGGCTTCTTCGAGACCGCCAAGATCCCCGTGGTGGGCGTCATCGAGAACATGTCGAGCTTCATCTGCCCCAGTTGTGGCGCGGAAACCCAGATCTTCGGCCATGGCGGTGTTCGCACGGCCACCACGCGCATGGGCCTGCCCTTCCTGGGCGAGATCCCCATCGACCTGCAGATCCGCACCGGGAGCGATGCGGGTGAACCCATCGTCATAGCCCATCCGGAAAACCCCCAGACTCGGGTCTTTTCCGCTATGGCAGACAACCTCAAATCCGTTCTCGGGCTTTGATCCTGTGTGCTTAGAATCGCGATTTAGAAAATCGAAACGCCAAGTCGCCAAGGACGCCAAGAATCTGCTTTGTTCTTCTTTCTTGGCGTCTTGGCGGTGATTCTATTCTTTCGAATGAAAAACCGGATTAGATCTCGAAGCTCTGGTGAAGCTCGGGGATTCTGGTCTTCAAACCCTTCTTGCTCAGTTCTTCCTGAAATGCGAGAGAAGATTTCGGTTCGCCGTGCACCAGGAAGGTGAGCGCGTTCGGTCCGGAACTCAGGTGCCACTTCAGCAGCGTGGCGCTGTCCCCGTGGCCTGAGAAGCCGTTGATCGTGTGGATCTTGGCCCGGACGGGCACATCCTGGCCGAAGAGCTTCAGGGTCTTCGCGCCATCAATCAGGGACCGCGCGGGGGTGCCGTTGGCGGCGTAACCCACGAAGACCACCGCACACTCGGGCCGCGGCAGCAGTTGTTCCAGGTGATGCATCACCCGGCCTCCGGTGCACATGCCGGAACCCGCCAGGATCACCGCGCCCCGGCGCACATCGTTGATGGCCTTGGATTCCAGGCGATCACGGGTGAAGGTGAGTCCCGGGAACATGAAGGGATCCCGTTCTTTCAGGACGTTCAGGGCGTGCTGGTCGAAACACTCCGTGTGCTTGCGGAATACTTCGGTCGCATTGGTGGCCATGGGCGAATCCAGGAAGACGCGCAACCCAGCCGGCAGGCGCTTGTGCTCCAGCCCTTCGCGGATGCCGTAGATCACCTCCTGGGCTCGCTCCAGGGCGAAGGCGGGGACGATGACATTCCCGCCGCCGTCTACGGTGTCGCTGACCACCTGGAAGAATTCCGCGGCGGTTTCCATGACGCCGCGATGGGTGCGGCCTCCGTACGTCGTCTCGATGATTACGAAATCAGCGGCAGGGCAGGGTTTGGGATCGCGGACGATGGGATGGTGCGGACTGCCGAGATCGCCGGAAAAGACCACGCGGCGGTCACTGCACTCCAGGAGAATGCTCGCGGAGCCCAGGATGTGGCCCGCATCCTGGAAGGTGGCGCGGACACCATCCGCCAACTGGATGGGCTGATCGTAGGGGGCTTCAACGGTGAAGCGCTTCAGCGCCTCCTCGACGTCCAAGCTGTCGTAGAGCGGCTCTTCGGGGAGGTGCTTGTAGCGGTTGCCCTTCCCCTGATGGCGCTTGGCGCGCTCCGAATCTTCCTCCTGGAGCCTGGCCGTATCCATGAGCACCAGCTCCGCCAGCTCCCTGGTGGCCGAAGTGCAGACGACCTTCCCCCGGAAACCGCGCTTCACCAATAGCGGAATGCGGCCGCAGTGGTCCAGATGGGCGTGGGTGAGGAGCAGGAAATCGACGGAGGCTGGATCGAATCCGAACTCGTGGATGTTCTCCTCCCGCATCTCGCGGCTGCCCTGGAACAGGCCGCAGTCCACGAGGACGCGGACACTCCCGGTCTCGAGCAGATGGCAGGAACCCGTCACGCCTCCGGCAGCTCCGTGGAAGGAAATACGCATGGGAACTCCTTGTTAAAGGACTTTGTGGATCTTCTTCACCACGTAGCGGGGCCGGTCCCGGACTTCCTGGTAGATGCGGCCGATGTATTCGCCCAGAAGGCCGAAGGCCAGGAACTGAGCGCCCACGAAGATGAACAGGATGGCGAAGAGGGTGAACACGCCCTGCACCGTGCCTTCCGGGTGCAGGATCCGGTAGATCATCAGGTAGATGCCGAAGCCGATGCCGAGGAAGGAGACCACCACACCCAGCACACTGAGCATCTGCAGGGGCAATAGCGAGAAACTGGTGAGCAGGTCGAACTGGAGGTTGATCAGCTTCCAGAGCCCGTACTTGGATGTCCCGGCGGCGCGCTCCGCGTGGCCCACGGGGACCTCGGTGATGCGCTTGGCGAAGCTGTTGGCGAGGGCAGGGATGAAACTCGATCGCTCCTTGCAGAGCAGCATCGCCTCGACGATCTCGCGGCGGTAGGCCCGCAGCATGCAGCCGTAGTCGTGGAGCTTCACGCCGGTGGTCTTGCGGGTGACCGCATTGACGATCTTCGAAGGCAGCGTGCGGAACAGGCTGTCGTTCTGATTCCGCCCCTGGCGCCAGCCGCCCACCACATCGAAACCTTCGTCGATCTTTGCCACCAGCTTCGGAATCTCTTCCGGCGGATTCTGCAGATCGGCGTCCATGGTTACGATCACCTGGCCGGAAACCAGCGCGAAGGCTCCGAAAATGGCGCTGTGCTGGCCGTAGTTCCGGTTGAACTCCACCACTGAAACCCGGGGCTCCGTTTCGGCGATCTCGGTCAGCATCTCCAGGCTGCGGTCGCGGCTGCCATCATCCGTGAAGATCACTTCCCAGTCCCGCCCGGGCTCGCTGAAGTGCTCGCGCAGCACCGTGGACACGCGCTTCCACAATGTCGTGATGTTCGCTTCTTCGTTGAAGATCGGGATGACGACGCTGAGATAGGGGCTCATGGATTCATTGTACCTGCCCTGGCCCGCGGGTATACTCTTCCGCGCATCGCGGGAGTTTCCATGTTCCATGCTCTGGTGGTCGGCTTCCTGATGGTTTCGTCCATGCTCGCCCAGGGCTTGGCCAACGTCCCTGCTCCACGCCCGTCCACGGAGGAAGAGAAGCTCGTTGTGGAGGAGATGAGCAAGGTCCGCCTGCACCCCAAGGACTACGCCAAGTGGCTCCGAACCCAGCTCCGCTACTACGATGGCACCCTCTGGAAACTCCCCGGCAAGGTGCCGGTGCAGACCCAGGAGGGTTCAGCCGCCATGACGGAGCTGATCTCGTTTCTGGATCGCTCCCCTTCCGTGGGCCCGCTGCGATGGAGGGAAGGACTTGCGCGGGCGGCCCAGGACTTCGTCCGGGAACAAGGCCCCACCGGGCAAACGGGGCACGTGGGGCCGAGCGGCTCCAATCTCCAGGGACGCATCCTGCGCCACGGCGTCCATCTCTCGAGGATGGGCGAAGTGATCAACTACGGCGTGGAATCGCCCTTATGGACTGTCATGCAATTGCTCATCGACGACGGCGTGCCCAGCCGTGGCCA
Source organism: Holophagaceae bacterium UBA1801 (assembly GCA_002319925.1). GTDB lineage: Bacteria > Acidobacteriota > Holophagae > Holophagales > Holophagaceae > UBA1801. The sequence goes on from DCFP01000095.1 coordinate 3,550, forward strand.
TCGGAAGGTCATCTTCGATGCCGATTTCCACGTGGCCGGAGCAGCCACGGGCCCTCACGCGGAGTATGGCTCCATGACCGTGGTGGATCTGGCCGATGCCTTCCAGGACAATCCGTGAGAGTCCGTTAGGAGCTGTTACGAAATAGCCTGTACTTTTCCGGTTCGCTCGGTACAGTCCTTATGCCGCGGGCGGCTCCAGGGGGTTCAGATATTTCTGAACAGCGACTTACCCGGCCTGTCCCGTGGAGGCTATGAGTTCTCCCAGGGCCTGCTTGAGTTTCTTCAGATCGAAGGGTTTGCCCAGATTGGGCAGCTGGGAACGGTCCAGGAATTCCCGGGTCTCGGGATCGAAAGTATCGCCAGTGGTGTAAAGGATCCGCTTCGCCATGCCCGGCAGATGGGCCTGGATCCAGGCATAGAGCTGGATACCGGAAAGCCCCGGCATGCGGATATCCGAGATGATGAAGTCGTAGTTGTCCACCTGGAGTTTCTGGATGGCTTCCGCGGCGAGACTGCACGGGGTCACGTTGCAGCCCCAGGCCGACATGGCGTCCACCAGGCACTCCAGCAGGAAACTCTCGTCATCCACGACCAGCACCTTCTTCCCTTCCAGCACAGGGGGATTGCCCGAGGCCGTCGCGCCATCGATCATTGGAAACTCCAGCAAGAATGCATTCCCAACTCCTTCCTGACTTCTCACGGAAATCTTGCCACCATGGGCGTTCACCACGGAGGCCGCCACGCAGAGCCCCAGGGTTCCCGCGTCGGAGACGTTCGCCAGCTCGAACACCCTTCCCTTTTCCGGCTCAGGGATCGCCATGCCCGTATCCTGGCTCACGATCTGGACGGCGCTGCCGGTGGTGCGGGTGCCGACCCGCACGCGCTTGACGGGTGAATGGCTCGCGGCATAGACACTGCTGCGGAAGAGATTCACGAGACCTTCCCGCACCTGATCGGTGTCGAGACCAATCTCCGGCAGGTTGGGATCGTAGGTGAAATCCATGGCCACGCCCGAAGCCGCGGCCTCGCCTTCCACGCGCTTGGCGGCCTCCTGGACGAGCTTGTTCAGCTGGGCCTTCTCGAAAACGGGCGATGAGGGAGTAACGACCATCAGCAGGGGCCGGAGCAGGTTCTGGGCCGAATCCACCGCCTGAAGCAGCTTCCCGATGCGGATGGCCTGATGGGGATCCGTGGCCTCTTCCAGGAGCATGCCTTTCTGGAGCAGGAGGGGACTCAGGCGGTTGGCCAATTCGTTGAACAACGGCGGCATGATGCGGGAGAGGGAGGCTCCGGATTCCAGGTGCTCCACCTTGCGTTCCAGCTCGCGCTGACTGCCAATGTCCCGCGTCAGGGCCGAAAAGGCCAGCACGCGCTCATCGCCGCCGCGGATGGGCGCATAGGTGACGGTGACGGGAAATTCGGTCTTGTCCTTGCGGAGCCTCGAGGTCGGGACATCGCGGACGATCTGGCCCTTGCTCACCTGGGCGATGACCTGCTCCAGCTCACCCGACCGGTGGGGCGGCATGAGCTGCTGCACGGAGTGGCCCACGATCTCGCTGCGGGCGTAGCCGAAGATCTGCTCCGCAGCCGTGTTCCAGGTGAGGATCCGGCCATCGTGGCTGAAGGAGATGATGGCTTCGCCCACGCTCTGGATGAGGCCTTCCAGGTAGCGGCGGGTCTTCAGGTTGTCCTGGTTGGCCCGCTCCAGCTGAGCGTAGAGCTGGTTCACTTCCTCATTCTTCTTCTCGAGGGTGTCCTTGACCTGTTTCAGTTCCGAATAGAGACGCGCCGTCTCCATGTTGGATTTCAGAGCATCTTCCAGCAGGTCCTGGGCGTCCGCCACCTTGCCGGGCGTCAGGTTCGCCACGCTCACGTTGCTGTGGCGTAGCACCGTGGCCTCCGCCTGGGGATCGGTGGCCGGTTCCTCCGCCGGGGCGATCTCCCGCATGCTGGAGCGGATGTTGGTCTCGATGAGATTGAGCATCTCGTCGAAGTCCTTGATCTTCTTGTCCAGGTGGTACTTCCGGAAGGTCGTGCCCACGGTGTCCTTGGTGATGGACAGGAAGGTGTCGAGCACACCGATGCCCTTGGGGGCGATGGATTCGAAGAAGGGCACGGACCGGAAATTCAGGCGCCGGTTCATGACGCCCACGGGCATGGCGTCGCCCAGATCCCGCTTGTTGTACTGGATGACGAAAGGGATCTGCTTGATGTTCAGGCGGTTCGCATTGAGATTGTGGTAGAGGTTCGAGAGCGAATCCACGTTCTCCTGCATTTTGGCTTCGCTGGAATCGGCAACGAACACGACGCCGTCAGCTCCACCCAGCACGACCCGGCGGCTGGCGTCGTACTGCACCTGGCCAGGCACCGTGTAGATCTGGAGGTGGATGGCGTTGCCGTAGATGTAGCCCAGGTTGATGGGCAGCAGGTCGAAGAAGAGGGTCCGGTCTTCCTGCGTATTGACGGAAAACAGCTCTCCCCGGCTGCCTTCGTGGCACATGGCGTGAAGGGCTTGCAGGTTGGTCGTTTTTCCGGAAAGACCGGGTCCGTAGTACACGAGCTTCAGCAGAATCTCATTGGCGCGTGTGTTGAACTGAACCATGAGTTTCCATCCATGTCGGGTAAGTAGAATAGCCTACCAGGAGTCCGAGGTCTCGGATCCGGTGGCCCATGCTAGAATCCGCTTCACCTCAAACCCTCTTGGAGCCTCCATCCTTCCAAGGGCCGTTGTTCCTGAATGCGCCTGGAGTCCCCTTTTGAGCGTTCCGACCCACGTAGCTATCATCATGGACGGGAATGGCCGGTGGGCCACCCAGCGGGGTTGGCCGCGGGTGCGGGGGCACAAGGAGGGGCTGAAGTCCGTGGAGGAGCTGCTGGAAACGGCCCCGGACCTCGGGATCAAGCACTTCACTCTGTTCGCCTTCTCCACCGAGAACTGGAAGCGGCCCAAGGCCGAGGTTTCAGCCTTGATGACCCTCTTCCGGTTCTATCTGCGCAACTTCCTGTCCCAACTCAAGGCCAAGCGCGTCCGGTTTCATCATCTGGGATCACTCGATGGCTTCTCCGCAAGCATCCGGAAGGACATCAAGGCCCTGGAAGCCGCCACGGCGGACCACGAAGGCATGGTCTTCCATCTGGCCGCCAATTACGGCTCCCGCCTCGAGCTGGTCCAGGCCACCCGCCGGTGCCTCGCGGACGGGCTGAAGATGGACGAGATCAACGAAGAAGCAATCTCAACGCGACTCTGGACAGCGGGCGTGCCGGACGTGGATCTGCTCATCCGGACCTCGGGCGAGATGCGGATCTCCAATTTCCTGCTGTGGCAGTCGGCCTATGCGGAGTTCTACATCACCGACTGCCTCTGGCCCGATTTCCGGACTCCCCAATTGAAGCAAGCCCTGGATGAATACAGCCGGCGCGAGCGCCGTTTCGGCGGACTGTGACGAGGAAACCCATGACGACACCCACCCAGCCTCGGCGTTCCTTGGATCTGAAGAACCTCGCCACCCGCGTCCTTTCGGCCGTCGTATTCGCGGCGGGCTTCCTGACCCTCCTCTATTTCGGCGCCAACCCCACGGCCAAGCTGATCTTCCTGCTGCTCATGAGCGCATCCATCTTCATGGGCGTTCGCGAGATGTGCCTCATCGCCCGCAAGGTGGGGATCCCTTCCTCCATCGTTGCGGGGACTCTCGCGGGACTGATGTTCCCGCTGCACTTCTACCTCGATGCCACCCTTGGCGGGGACCCGTTCCCGCTCTGGCTAGCCTTGGCCCTGGCGGGGGCCATCATCCACTTCGGCGCCCTGCTCTTCTCGAAGGATCCCCTCGACCATGCGCTATCCGGCCAGGCGATCACCTGGCTCGCCGCTCTCTACATGGGCCTGGGTCTGGGCTTCCAGCAGAAACTTTTCATGTTCAACGACACGACCCTGACGAACACGGGTGCAAGGCTCATTCTTGCCCTGTACCTCATCGTCTGGTTCGGGGATTCCGCCGCCTACTTCGCCGGCAATTTCCTCGGCAAGCACAAACTGGCTCCCCGCGTGAGCCCCAAGAAAACCTGGGAAGGCGCCTTCGGCAACCTCGCCGGCAATATCCTCGCCGCCTTCCTGTTGAAGGTCATGGGCGTCTGTCCGGAGTGGTCGCCGGTCGATATCGTTTCCATCGGCCTGCTCCTGGGCACCGTCGGCATGCTGGGCGATCTCGTGGAGAGCACCTGGAAGCGCAGCGCCAACGTCAAGGATTCCTGCATGGATGGCTTCACCATTCCCGGCCATGGCGGCATGCTGGATCGCGTGGACAGCCTGGTTTTCGCCGCCCCGGCGCTCTACGCATATGTGCACCTGGTCCATGGACTGAACTGAAAACCACGAATGACACGAATCTGGACGAATGGACACGAATGAAATCAGATTCAAAGAGGAGGCCTACTGCATCACTGGTGCGGCCATGGAGGTTTACAATCTCCTAGGGTTCGGATTCCTCGAATCCGTATATGCCGCAGCACTTGGCGAAGAGTTCGGTTACCGAGGCATCCCTTTTGAACGGGAAGTGCCTATGGAAGTGACATATAAGGGCAAGGCACTGGGGAAGACATTCCGTGCCGATTTTGTCGCCTATGGAAAGATCCTGATCGAGCTCAAAGCCTTAGAAAGAATCGGTGACATTGAAATAGCCCAGGTACTGAACTATTTGAAAGCCTCAGGCCTGACACTGGGTCTGATTTTCAACTTTGGAAATTCTTCCAAAATGGAGTGGGCCCGCCTGGTCAATTAACGGAGCTAAATTCGTGAGATTTGTCCCTATTCGTGAGATTCGTGGTTACCTGAGGTCTTTCTGATGCGTCATTTGGCAGTTCTCGGCTCCACGGGATCCATCGGCACTTCCACGCTTGATGTGGTCGAGGCTCATCCGGACCGGCTCTCCATCGTGGCCTTGGCCGCAGGGCGGAACCGGGAACTCTTCAAGGCTCAGTGCGAGCGCTTCCGACCCGCCTGCGTCTCCGTGGCGGAGCCGGCCGATGCCGCCTGGCTCCAGGCTGCGCTGAACTACGCACCGGAGATCCATCACGGCGCCGAAGGTCTCATGGCCTGCGCCACCTGTCCGGATGCGGACACGGTCGTGGCTGCAGTGGTGGGTGCCGCGGGCCTGGCTAGTACGGAAGCCGCTTTGCGAGCGGGCCGCCGGGTCTGCGTTGCCAACAAGGAATCCCTGGTGGTGGGCGGAGCCCTCATGCATCAGGCCCGGGCGGCGGGTGCAGGCCAGTTGCTGCCCGTGGACTCGGAGCACGCTGCGCTCCACCAACTGCTGGACGGCCGCGCGCCTGAGTCGATCCGCGAGGTGCGCATCACCGCCAGCGGCGGCCCCTTCCGGGACTGGCCCCTGGAGCGGATCCAGGCAGCCACGGTGGAAGAGGCGCTGAACCATCCCACCTGGAAGATGGGCCCCAAGATCACCATCGACTCCGCCACCCTCATGAACAAAGGGCTGGAGGTGATCGAGGCCTCGGTGCTGTTCGGTCTCAAGCCCGAACAGATCCAGGTGACCATCCACCCCCAGAGCCAGGTCCACGCCATGGCCGGCTTCCACGACGGCACCTACCAGCTCCAGGTCTGCGCCAACGACATGAAGCTGCCCATCCAGTACGCCCTCACCTATCCCGAGCGCTTGCCGGGTCCCGTTCCGGTCTACGACTGGACCCAGGCCAGGACCTGGACCTTCAGCCTCCCGGACCTGGAACGGTTTCCCTGCCTGGGTCTCGCCTATGCGGCGCTCCGGGCTGGGGGCACCGCGCCCACGATCCTGAATGCCGCCAACGAGGAAGCCGTGGCCGCCTTCCTGGCTGGCCGCACCTCCTTCTGGGACATCCAGGCCTGTGTGGCGGAGACCCTCGCACACCTGGGTCCGCAGCCCGTTCAGAACCTGGCCCAGGTCATGGCCTGCGATCACGAGGCCCGGGCCCGGGCGCGGGCCTGGCTGGACGCGCATGCGTGAAGGAGTCCGAATCAAAATCGGCGATCGGATAAATTTCCCGGGATAATCGAGGAGCGGTGGTCTGCTTTTCAGGCGTCCAATGTCCCGAGCGTGCTGCCGCCCATGAACCAAAGGAACTGGATGAAACGTCTTCTGTATTTCGTGCCCACCGCGGTCCTGGCGGTGGCGTTGCCCTTCAGCATTCAAGGCTCCATGGGCATCATCGTTTGCCTGGGGGGCTTGATCTTCTTCCACGAGCTGGGCCATTTCCTGGCGGCCAAGCGCATGCGCATTCCCGTGGAGGTTTTCTCCATCGGATTCGGACCTCGCCTATGCGGCTTCAAGTGGAAGGAAACCGATGTCCGCCTGGCTCTCCTCCCATTGGGAGGCTACGTCAAACTTTCCGGATACAACCCCGAGGACCCGGATGCCGCGGATCCGCATGGTTTCCTGAAGCAGCCCTACGGCAAGCGGATGCTGTTCTACTCCGGGGGCGTCCTGGCCAACATGCTCATGGCCTTCCTGCTTCTTTGGGGTTATTACACAGATGAAGCGCGGGTCGTGAGTTGGGACACTCAATCCATCCAGAGCAGCGCTCCCCTGCCCGGAGGACGGGCCGACAAGGGTGGACTGAAGGCGGGCGACGAGATCATCCAGGTGGGGGATCTGAAGTATCCGGACGCCACCTGGGAACAGACCGTGGCCTACATCCAGTCCAAACCCGAGATCCCGGTTCCCTTCAAGATCCGCCGCAAGGGAACGGAGATGACGCTGGACCTCGTCCCCGAAAACGTGGGCGGGAAGGGCAAGCTGGGGCTTCCTCCCTTCGAGCGCCTCGAAGTACCCAAGGACATGCGGTCCGTGACCCTTGCGGATATCAGCACAGGATTCACAAACGGCATGAAGGGCACCGTGTTCGGGACCATCAACATCTGCTACGGGTTCTGGCGCCTGGTTTCCTTCCAAGCGGACTACCGCGAGGTGGGCGGCCCGGCCACCATCGGCGCCATGGCTTACCGGGAAGCCAAGGCCGGATGGCGCCACCTCGTCGCATTTATGGCCTTTCTGTCCATCAACCTGGCAGTCTTGAACGCCTTGCCGATTCCTTTTCTGGATGGGGGCCACATGATGATCCTCACCTTCGAGAAGCTGCGGAGGCGCGATCTCACGATCCAGCTCAAGGAGAAGATCATCACGGGCGGCTTTTTCTTCCTGGTCACCCTCATGGCTCTGGTATTCGCGTTGGATCTCTGGCGATTCAGACAATAACGGGGGCGCATCCGTGAAGGAACCGGGATCGACGAGGCTCTTCACGCCCGCCTTCGTGCTCCTGTGCGTGTTCTACTTCCTCGTCTTTGCAGTGGGCTACCAGCTCTTCCCGGTCGTGCCGCTGCACCTGCGGAACCTGGGAGCCAGTCTCGCGGAATCCGGACGCTTCACGGCAGCCTTCATGGTGGGTTCCGCCATCGGCTCGCTGTTCACGGGACCGCTCGGGGATCATTTCGGGCAGCGCCGCATCCTGCGCGTTGCTTCGCTCCTGATGGTGGCGTTCTTCGGGGTCTACGCCTTCATCCAGAACCCTGCGCACCGTTGGCTGTTCTACGTCCTGGCGCCCTTCCACGGCCTCATCTGGTCCGGGTTGCGCACGGCTTCCGTGGCGAAAGCCGGGTCCATGCTCTCAGCCGAGAATCGCGCCGAGGGCATGTCCTTCTTCGGTCTGTCGAGTCCATCGGGCGTGGCAATGGGACCCATCATCGGCCTCGTGCTGTTCGCCGTCCTCGGGTTCCGCTGGCAGATGCTGGTGCTGGGAGCGGGCTTCCTGGTGCTGCATGTCATCATCAAATCCTTGCCTGCGGAAACGCCGGATCAGATCCGCAAGGACGCAGCCTTCCACTTGCCTGAAAAGAACGTGCTGCTGCCCGTCCTGATCTTGTTCCTGGTAGGCATCAGCTTCGGTCCCATGCCGCCCTACTCCGCGCAGGAAGCCAAGTTCCTCCAGCTGGCCTGGCCCTCGGCCATGCTCACATCCCTGGCCGCGGGCATGGTGGGCCTGCGCATGATGCTCGGAGTCACGGGCATGGGCAAGCACCCCATCCGCCTGCTGGGCTTCATGCTCTGGCTGTCTGTGCTCGGCATGGCCTTGCTGGCCTTGATGCCCGGCGGCACGGCACGGCATGCCCTGGGCGGCGCCATCTACGGGGCGGGCTACGCCATGACCCACACCCTGCTGTTCATGGTGATCATCGACCGGTCGCGCCCGGACCGCCGGGGAGCTGGCGTAGGCGCTCTCTATTTCGCCTACGATGCCGGCCAAGCCCTTGGCGCCTTGACTTTGGGTTGGGCCATGGAGCGCATCGGTCAGACCTGGGGTTTGGTGGCCGGGTACCGCTGGGGTTGGGGCATCGGCGGCCTGGCGCTGCTTGGCTGCTTGTTCATGGCCCGGCGCGTGATGCATCCAAAGCAAGAGCCCGTTATTGAAACGTTGCCGGGAGAAATCCCATGAGCCTTGTGGCGATTCCCAGACCCAATCCGGATGAGCACCCCGCCTACGTGAACTACGTGCTGCAGAACTTCACGGACCCGGATGCCATGCCGACCTTGGCCGCTCAATTTGAGGAACTGCGGGCTTTGATCGATCATCTTCCGGAAGAGTCGGGCAACCACCGCCATGCGCCCGGGAAATGGACCTTGAAGGAAGTGCTCGGCCACCTGCTCGACCAGGAGCGTGTCTTCGCGATCCGACTGCTCTGGTTCGCTCGGGGCAACCCTGGCCCGCTGCCACCCTTCGATCACGAGGCCTTCGTGGTCCAGGGCGGGTTTGCCGCCAGATCCATGCGGGATCTGCTTCAGGAGTTCGAGCTCCTTCGCGGCGCGAACCTTCGCATGATCCAGGGCCTCGAACCTAGCGCCCTGGACAGGCGCGGAGGCGTCGATGGTCATGAATTCACAGTCAGAGCCCTGGCCTACCTGATGGCGGCCCACTTGCAACATCACCTGATCTCGATCCGGGATCGCTATTTAAATAGTTGACCCAGTCCACTAAAAGATGGATATTGTCCATGATTTAATGGATGGAGGCCACCATGCCGGAAAGCGCATTCCTGGACCGGATCGAGGAGATCCGCCGCTTCAATCGCTTCTATACCCAGCGGCTGGGAACCCTCAATGAAGGCCTGCTGGACTCGCCCCTGACCCTGACCCAGGTCCGGGTGCTCTGGGAGCTGGCCCAGGAAAAGGGCGCCAGCGCCGTGGACCTGTGCCGCCGCCTGGACCTGGATCCCAGCTATCTCAGCCGCATCATCGCCGATTTCGGCGAGCGGGGCTGGGTTACCCGCGAGCCTTCGCCCGAGGATGCCCGCAAGAGTCTCATCACCCTGACGTCCTCCGGCCGCAAGACCTTCGAACCCCTCAACAAGGCTTCCCGCCAACAGTTGGAAGGCTGGCTGAAGCCCCTGCCCGAATTCGCCCAGGACGAACTGATCACGGCCATGCGCACCGTGATGGGACTTCTGGAAGGAAAGCGGGAAACCTCGAAACCGCTAGTCGTGATCCGCGCCCATCGGCCCGGAGACATGGGCTGGGTCATCGAGCGCCAGGCCAAGCTATACGCGGATGAATACGGCTGGAACCAGGAGTTCGAGGCCCTTGTCGCGGACATCTGCGGGAGATTCCTGAAGCACTTCGATGCGGAGCGGGAGCACTGCTGGATCGCCGACGCGGACGGCCGGCGCGTCGGTTCCATCACCCTCGTCGCAAAATCAAAGACCACGGCTCAACTGAGGATGCTGTTCGTGGATGCGGATGCACGGGGCCTCGGCATCGGCAAGAAACTGATGGAGGAATGCCTCGCCTTCGCGCGCCGGGCCGGCTATCGAAAGATGATCCTGTGGACCAACGACTGTCTGCACTCGGCCCGAAAGTTATATGAAGCCTCGGGTTTCAAGCTCGCCAAATCAGAAGCCCATCACAGCTTCGGCCATGACCTGGTGGGACAATACTGGGAGAAGAGCCTTTGATCCAGGAGCCAGCGATGACCGACACCTTCCCCTACGTGACGAACCTCAATATCCAGCACGGCCCGCTCGAGGTCGTGGACGTGCCCGCCCTCGTGGCCGCCTGCAAGGACCGCTGGTACAACCAGACCCTCTGCCAGGTGAACGGTTCCGTGGTGCGGCTGGGCGTGGTCGAGGGCGAATACCACTGGCACAAACACGATGACGAGGACGAATTCTTCTACGTGGTTGAAGGGAAATTCCTCATCGACCTGGAGGACAGGATGGTAGAACTGACGCCAGGCCTCGGTTTCGTGGTCCCCAAGGGCGTGCAGCACCGGCCCAGGGCGCCCCAGCGCACGGTCATCCTCATGGTCGAAACCGCGGGCATCGTGCCCACGGGAGATAAATAGATACGGCGTCTGTTAACGTCGAAGTGTGATGACTCCATCCAAGATGACCCTCTTCACCCGGCACTTCGCCCTCGTCTTCGCCATCACCTTCATCACCTTCTTCGCAGCCTTCCAGCTGTTCCCCACAGTGCCGCTGCGGCTCATCCAGCTGGGTGCCACGGTAGGGCAGTCCGGCTCGTTCATGAGTGTGTTCACGGCCGGGTCTTCCTTCGGGGCCCTTTTCACGGGCCCCTTGGGCGACCGCATCGGCCTGCGGCGCACCATCGTGGGCTCTGCGGTGATCTACGCCCTGCTGCTGCTGGCCTACGGCCTGATCCGCGGCCATTGGTGGTGGTTCTGCGTGCTGGCACTGCCCCACGGCGTGGCCTGGTCCGGGCTGCTCACCGCCACCATGGCCACGCTGGGAAGCGTGCTGCCCGAGGACCGGCGGGCCGATGGCATGACTCTGTACGGCCTCGCAAGCCCCGGTGGCGTGGTCTTCGGGCCCATGCTGGGCTTGGCCATCTTCGGACGCTGGGGCTTCTCCGCCATCGCCATCAGCCTCGGGATCACTTTTTTGGTCCTCGCGCTCCTGGCCTTCACCCTCCCGCCCGACCGCGCGGACCGCGAACGGAGGTCCCCCCTCCAGATGCCGGAACGAAGCATGCTCGGCCCCTGCCTGGTCTTCTTCGCCACAGCCCTGGGATACGGCGTGCTCGGGACCTACACCGCCCAGGAGGCCCTGAAACTGGACCTCTCGATGCCCTCGGCCTTCCTCACCTTCATGGCCGTCGGCATGGTGGGCATGCGCGTGGTCATGACCCAGCGCGGCTTCAGCACGAAGCCCGTCCGGCAGCTGCCCGCCATGCTCTGGCTGGCCTGCTCCGGGCTTCTGCTGCTTGCTCTCGCCCCCACGGGCCTGCCGCGCCACATCGCTGCGGCCCTGCTCTACGGCGCCGGCTACAGCATGGTGCATACCCTACTGAACACTCACGTCCTCGAAACCGTCCACCCCGAGCGCCGCGGCGCCGCCTTCGGCGCCACCCTCTTCTCCTTCGACGTCGGCATCGGCATCGGGGCCCTAGGCATTGGTGAATTCATCGGCTGGTCCGAAGGCCACTACGGCGTCATCGGTTTCCGCATGGGCTGGGGGCTTTCGGCTTTGATGGCTTTGATCGCGGTACCGCTGGCGTACCGGATGCTGAAAAAAGGTCGATGAAAGTCGCCGCCTTACCGGAGTTGAATCGGATCGCTTTGCATTACATGTAAATAGATCAACCGACACCACCTGCCATCAAACTCATTGCAATTTGCAAATTAAAATAACTTAAATTTTACGTAGGATCGCATTGTCATAGCGAGACAATGATCTTGTCATAAACCTAACGATTCTCCTGAATGCCTTGCTGTTCCCTTGAAGCCGGGAAGCTTCCTGAGTCGCATCTCTGGATATGAAACCCCGTCTTCCTCTCTTTCACGTCCTTCCTTTCCGGAGGTCCTCATGAGGTTTCGGCTCCACATTCAGGACCCGCTTCATCGATCGGCTGATCCGCACCCCGCTTGTGCTTTAGCGTCCATGGTTTTTCGATCGGCTTTGCCTGCGTTGGCTGCAGTCATTGCATTTCCAGCGTTGGCGAACGACGGGGTGACAGCCGCACCTAACGCAATCATTAAAACCGCGGCCAACGTGACCACAGGCAAGACCGGCCTTCCGGCTTCCGTGCTTCTTCAGTCGGGCTGCACCTACCTGTGGACATTGATCGGAAATGGCACCATCACCTCCGCCACCAACAAGAACGCCATCACTTATACGGCGGGCGCCGTGGGTCCCATCGATCTCTCCTGTGATGTGACCAACATGGGGAACGAGAAAACCTCGGGTTCCGCATCGGTAAATGTCGTGGCGGCTCCATTGGCTGCGATCACAGCGGATGCCTACGTGGCAGCTGGAAAGTCCAACCTTGAAGCTTCCGTGCCCGATCAGATCGGATGCACCTACGCGTGGACCATAACTGGCGGCACGATTACGCCACCGGCCAATACAGCCAGCATTCACTACAAAGCAGGCGTGGCGGGCACAGCCACGCTGAAGTGCCTCGTCAAGAACGCTGCCGGCACAACGGCCACGGGCACCAAAGCTGTGAGCGTGGCTGCGTCCATGGCTACGATCAAGGCTCCTGCCACGGTCACGACAGGGCTCAGCTATGGCGCAATCGTTCCATCAACGCCGGGTGCCACATACGATTGGTCCCCGTCCACGGGCGTCACCGGTATCGTGGGGGGAACGACCAATTCGATCACCTTCACCGCGGGCCCAGTCGGAACAGCTCTTCTGAAGTGCAATGTCACGGTCGACAAGATTACTTCCTCAGGGAGCAAGGCTCTCAAAATCGTGGCAGCCCCCGATGCTACGATCACCATCCCGGTACCCAAGATCACGGCGCACGCCACAGGGCTGAAGGCTTCTGTCCCTGCGCAAGCCGTCGGATGCACCTACACTTGGCATTTGACAGGTGGCACCATAACCGCCGGCGCCGGCACTCATGCCATCATTTACACAGCGGGCGCCATCGGCACGGCTCATCTATCCTGCACCGTGAAGAACGCCGCCGGGACTACGGATACTCGACCTCTGGACATCCCCGTGATCGCGCCTCCGGTGCCCACGGCCATCACCGCATCTTCTCCCGTCACCGCTGGCGTCTCCGGCTGGAGCGCCTACGTTCCTTCGAATTACCACGTTGCGTGGACCATCACCAATGGGTCCATCGACACTAACCCGAATGCACCGTCGATCACCTTCACACCCACGGCTGTTGGCACTGCCACCTTGAAGTGCGTGGCCACCAACGAGGCGGGCACGGCTGTCTCTGCGACCAAGACCGTCACCGTGATTGCCGCCCCCGTGACGACGATCGCCGCTCCTGCTTCCATCATCGTCGGAACAACCTCCGCGGCCTCTGTTCCGACACAGACAGGCTGCACTTACGCCTGGAGTGTGTCCAAGGGAACGGCCGATATCCTCAGTGGCGCAAGCACTCACAGCATCACCTTCAACTCAACGGAAACCACCGCGACTCCTATCACGCTGCAATGCGTCGTCACCAACGCCGCAGGAACCATCGCCACCGGCACCAAGGACATCGCGGTCGCCCTACGCACCATCACCGGAAAATGCGATGTCACCAATATCTCTTTCAATGCCAGCACTGGCCTTATCACGCCCGCAACGGTGCATCATCCGGTGAGCTATAGCGCGATCCTTGCTGATGGAACGATTCTGCCAGGCACGACCGATCCAGCGACCGGCACTTTTTCCATTCCGAATGTTCCCACTGGAAGTTTCTGGCTCAAGTTTGGGAGCAGTAATTCAAACTATGCCTGGACCAACCAGACCAGCGTGGACTGGAGCTACCTGAACGCCGGACGGAGCGACAAGGAACTTCCGTCCCTATCCACCAATGTCGTCTTCAATACAACGAATCTCGACTCCTGGCAGGCTGGCGGTGTCGATTGGCTGGTCTTCTACGACTTCAACACGGATCTGTACTCCACCCCTGATAGCGAAGCCTCCTCAGGGATCCCCGCGAATGGCGACACGGCCCTGAATGCCCTGACCGTCGATTGGCACAACAAGCTGGACGGCCCGTTCCCTCTCCTGGACACCACAAAAGGAGACTCGCCCCGGCTGGGACAGATGTCCCACTCCACCTCAGGTACCGAGAATACCTGGTCGCTCAAGCGGATGTATAAACCCGCCACCGTCACCATGTCAGATGGTTCGGGAACCGTCATCGGGGGTGTGTTCACATCACCGGCGACCACAAATGTCAGCGCCGTCTATAAGCGGTCCGAATTCATGGCCTACCGAAGCCAGCTCAATCCCGTCCGGACTCAGAAATCTGCCGGCATGGGCTTCGAGATGATGCCAGGGGCCACCCAGTATGGGTACCCCGGCAGCTCCATGGATAATTTCTGGACCAACAACAGTGACAAGAATGTCCTCACCGATGTGAATCTGGGCAGCGTGGCCGTGCCAACCCTGCCCGTAGGTTTCCAGCGCATTGCCTGTGCCCGTGAAAGGTACTTTGTTGACCTTAAGGCCCCCAGTGCGACCTCCGCATGGAGCCTCAAAGGACAGATCATCACCTTCCAGCTCACCATGCCTTCAGCGGCCTCACCGCTGCGCCCCTTGGTGAGCCCCGTCAAGAGCCCAACCATCAACGGGAACAACTTGTTCAACAATCAGACAGGCGTCACGTTGACCCCGACCCTCGCCTGGACCGCGCCGGACAAAGGCACACCTCAAGCCTACATCGTCTACATTTACAAGCTCACCAACGCTAGCGGGATTACCGATGGCGAGCGTGTTGGCCGGCTCTACCTGCCGGGCACCATGACATCCGTTCAACTTCCGGCGGGCATTCTGGAGACCGGTCAGGCCTACTGCGTGCAGATCCGTGCCTATGCGCAAAGTGGATACGACCCCACGACGGCGCCGTTCAAATCAGGGCGTTTCCCTTACGGCTACTGCG
>DCFP01000201.1 GCA_002319925.1 Holophagaceae bacterium UBA1801
ATGGCGTCGTCGAAGCTCACTTATCGCCTCGATTTCTGTAGGGGCAGCGCTCCGAACAGGCCTTCAAGTCGCTCTTGATCTGGGTTACGGTCTCCCGGTGGTCGTCGGCTCGCACGAACTCGGTCAAAGCCCAGGAGCGAACCTCTTCAACCAACAACTTCACAGTGGAGGCAGCGGTCTTCCATTCAGAGGCAGCATCCCGGACTTCCTGCGCCAGGGCGTTTTGAGCGTCCTCAATTTTGTCCTTCCGAGTGAATTCGCGGGCCAGAAGGTAGCCGCAGCCAACCACCAAAATCGAGCAGGAGCCGCCAAGCACCCAGAGCATCACGCCATCAACGCCATCAACGGTCACGATTAAAGCCTCCAGAGAATGCGTAAGGTCTCGTCAACGTTGGTTTTCCCTACTGTGTTCAAGGGTTCGATCGAGATGTCCACACCAATGCGGACACGCTCGAGGTCGTATTCGCCCGTAATTCCCTTACGGCCATTACGGCTCCAGAGGCCACCTACCGCCCAGTTGTACTGCGCGGGCATGTGGGAGATGACAGCACGCAACGCGACGCCCTCCTGTTTGTATTGGGTCGCCGCAGCCGCTTGTGTAGCATTCTCGGCCGTCAGGTTCACGATCTGGATTTCCAGATCCTTCACTCGCACCCGGTAAGCATTCAGCGCCGCATCCTGCGTGGCGCTGTATTGAACCAGGTTGGCGTGATCCGCGCGCATGGCGGCCAGTTCGGCGTCAAAACGCGCTGTGTTGCCAGCATTGACCACCAGGATTGGTTTCTGCGCTTCGACCGCCTGGTGTTGCGTGTTCGCCTGGGCTTCAAGGGCCACACCTTGCTCGTGGTGCTGGTCGGCCTGGGTGGTCTCAACCCTGACGATACGCCGGTTGATGGCCTGCCAGCCGAGGGTGAGGCCTACGGCCACGACCACAACGGCCACGAGTACGAGAATCCATTTGATGCGCGTCATGGGACGAAACACATCAGGCTAATGATCACGATGGGCCAGATGAGCGAGTCCTTCCAAGGGTCATCCACTTCCCGGAAGAACGAGAACCGAACCACCAGGACCGAAAGCAGGTAGGCCCCGATTACCCAAGCGAGTATCTTGAGGAAAATCATTGTGTGCCCCCGCTTACCATTTCCGTGATCTTGGAAACACTGTAGTGACCCATAGCCGCGCCCAGCCAGAGGCTCACGTGCGCTACGTCCGCGTGTCGGAACTGCTCCACCACTGCGACGATCAGGGCCACACAAGCGCATATCCGCCCCCAGGAAAGCTGGTTGTCAAAGTCCTGGAAGATGGTGGACAACCGGCCAATAAGGCCAGTCGTAAGGCTCCTCATCGTAAGGATCGCCGGGGTCGATTCGCACATCATCGCTCCCTAACCCCGGAAGTCGTCGCTAATGGTGATAGTCACTTCCTCGCCATCAGCGAGTGCCTTCTGGAGCTTCGGCAGGAAGGCGTCGAAGGCCTCCGTGCTGTGCGTGATTAGGTCATCGCCAGCGATCGTGGAACCGAGGAGGATACATCCCCAGGTGTCGACGTCAGTGTTGCCCTTGTGGATCCGGATGCCTGTAAAGAACGGCACGTTCAGAACGTGAGGCATGGGTCGCTGGAACTTGTTGCTGAAGTCGATCGCGACCTTGTAGGTGCCCGCTGGGATCGCGGTTTCCTTCATGATCTTGCCGGACCCGTCGGGCCCGAGATCGCGGACGACGTCCTCGAGGGTGTGACATTCCAGCGCACCGTCGAGATAGAGATTCCCGAGCGTGGCTTTGGCGGTCCCCTTGATACGGTGCAGTTCGAGTCGCATGGCAGGAAGCTCCTGCCTGCAGGCTCGCGCGTGCGCACGAAGAGAACCACGATCGACCCCCCGTTCTTCCCGTTCTTCCCGATTTTCCCGATTCAGGACGCTGACGGCATTGTCATGGCGGCAGCCTCCACTGAGGCTCGCAACCACCGGAAATGCCCACCGGGCGTGAGTATCCACGGGAAGATGTCACGGTACTTGTCCCGGAAGGTCCGGGTGCTCAGATGGAAACCGAGGATGCGGACAGCTTCGCCGGTGGTGATCCAGTCGCTCACGCCACACCCTCCTGCTCACGCTTCATGGCCGCGACTTCCTGCTGCATCCAGTCGAGGAGCCCCGTGGAGCCGCCGCCCATCACCAGGTAGTTCACAAGCTGGGTGAATGCGTCGACCTGGTCGTCGTGCGGTGCCTTAGGGAAGGCATAGAGCTCTTCCAGAAACGCATCAACCCACTCGGCTCCCAGGGGGAGGTAGATCAAGCGCGCCTCCCATGTGGGCACCACGGCCCAGGCACGGGCGACCTTGTCGGTGTCAACCTGGACTGGCACCACGGGGAGCGACGATTCCAGCTGCAACTCCTGCACTAGGGACTGACCCGAGGCCTTGTCCTCGATGAGGAGCGCTGAGGGCCTGTGAGCCCCGGCCCAGGACTTGGCCTTCTCCTTCAGTGCCGGATAGGACATACGGCCGAGGGTGTGGTCGATGAGATATATGCCGTGATCCGACTCGCAGCCCACCAGACCACAAGATGGGTCGTTCTGCTGCTTCTCTTTGAAGGCTGTGTCCCAGGACATGATCCGCCGCTTGAAGGGTGGTAGGGGCAGCGCAGGGTCGTAGAACCGGATGAAGCCCCGCTTGAAGATCACGCCCTCCTTGTTGGCCGGACGCTGTTGGTGCTGGCCCGCGAAGCCCACGGAGGCCAAAAGACGCTCCTCTCGGGCGACCACGACGGGGGTGTCCCGGGTAGGGAAGAAGAGCTCACCTTCCCGGGTGCGCGGGTCACCTGGGTGGGCCTGGGCATCGCCCTCCTCGAACTTCTGCCGGATGACTACATGTCGCCAGGACTGGCCATCCACCTCGATCACGTGACCGGTTAGGTCCAGGCTGTGGGTGCGCTGCTGGATCAGGATGGTGTTGCCGGTGGTCTGGTCCTTGAGCCGGTTGTGGAAGGTCAGGTCGTATGCGGCGATGACCGCCTGCAGCTTGGCCTCACTCACGTCCTTGGCGTCGTTGGGGTCGTCGAAGTAAATGTCGTGGACTCGCTTGCCGGTGCCCTTGGAAAGGATCGTGGTGGCCTGGCGCTCGCCGCCGGCGGTGTTGCGGAACCAGCCCTTCGCGTCCTGGTCTCGGGCCATCCTCCAGGTGGGGCCAAAAGCCTGGTACCAGTCCGACATGATCAGGTTTCGGCACTTCATGGAGTCGCGGAAGGCGACCTCGTCGGAGCCCGAGATGTGGAGCGAAGTCCGGGAGGGCTGGTGCAGCCACATCCAGGCGGGGGCGCAGACGCTGACGATTGTGCTTTTAAGGCTTCCAGGGGGCACGTTGATGACCAGGTTACGCCTATCGCCCCGACCCTCAAGGAGCGCCTGCACCTCGTCGCAGAGCACATGAATGTGCCAGTTGAGGATCAGGGGCGTGCCTGGCTCGATCTGTTTCCAGGCCTGCAAGAAGAACTCGTAGAGGCTGCGACGCGCCTGCTCGGCGTGGATCGCCTCAAGACTGGGGAGTTCCAGGCGAGGGCGCTTCATCCCTTCGGGCTTTCCATGGTTTTGGCGACCAGGGCGGCCATAGCTACGAGCTCCTCTGAAGAGAGCTTGGAGAGATCGTGTTGTAGCGGCTTACCATCTGGATCCGTGGGGGCAAACTTAACCGGAGCATCCAAGCCCAACAGTTCCCGCTCGTTTTTGGAAAGTTTGATCCAGAGGTCTATGGCCTTTGGATCACCCTTCTTCACCTTGGTGGAGACAGCAAGCACTGCCATTTCCAACCGCTCAAGTTGGAGGCGGCGCCAGGCATCCATGGCGCCGAGCGTCATCATGGCCAAGCGCTCTTGCTCTTCCATCAGGATCTTGTGCGCACGTTGCGGCGAGAAACCGAGCACCTTACCAATCTCCGATAGCCTCGCCCCCATCAATCGGAGTTCGACCACCTTCAAGCGCTTTTGTGCACTAGCTATCCGTCGTGCACTGGTTTTGGACTGGGCCATGGCTGAAAATCCTCGTAATTAAACCTCTAGTGGGTCAACTGACGCCGCTCCGCCTGCTGCCCGGTGGCCTGCTCCCACCTGGTGACGATCACATCGCAATAGCGCGGGTCCAGCTCCACCAGGCAGGCGCTGCGCCCGGTTTTCTCGGCGGCGATCAGGGTGGTCCCGGAGCCGCCGAACGGGTCCAGAACGGTGTCCCCTGCCCTGCTCGAGTTCTCCAAGCAGTATGCGACCAGATCCACGGGCTTCATCGTTGGGTGCTCGGCGCTGCGCATGGGCCGGTCGAACTGCAGGACAGTACTCTGCGCGCGAT
>DCFP01000083.1:0-2505 GCA_002319925.1 Holophagaceae bacterium UBA1801
GGCACCAGTGGCAGGCGGAGTAGCCCACGCTGAGGAAGATGGGCTTGTCCTCGATCTTCGCCTTCCGCAACGCCTCATCGCTCCAGGGAAACCAATCGACGGGGTTATGGGCGTGCTGCAGCAGATATGGACTCGTGCATTGAATCAACCGGTTCGTGGTCGCGAAAGTCATTCTTGACTCCGTTTGTCAACTAATCCTACTCCATTAGTGGTTCGAAGATTTGTTAAAAAAAAGTACGGTTCATAAATTCCAATTCCTTACACTTGGAGCCAGAGGGTTCAATGACTCTCTCGACCGGAACGCTACTCAGCCAGCGCTACGAAATCCGCGCCTTCGTCGGCAGCGACGGTACGCTCGAGGTCTACAAAGGCCTGGATCTCCGCCTGGGCCGCGATGTGGCCGTGACCGTGCTGGAGATACGGAGCATCAACGACCCGGACAAGCTTCTGACGTTCGAGAAGGAGGCCCAGATCCGTGCGAGTCTGCACCATCCGCGGATCATGACCATCCACGACTTCGGCCATGATGCATCCTGCGCCTTCCAGGTGGCGGAATGGCTCGACGGCCAATCCTTGAGGAAGAAATTGAAGTCCGGCTTGATCGAGTGGGTCGAGGCCGCACGGATCGGACGGGCGGTAATCGAAGGCCTGGCCTTGATCCACGCCAAGGGTTTCACGCTCCACGTCCTCGATTCGGCTTCGGTCTTCCTCCAGCGAGACGGCACCGTAAAACTGTTCGCCTACGAACTCAAATTGATCGAAGGTTCTGGATATGCGGCCGCGAACCGCGATGGCATGAGGTCCCTTGCGAAGTTACTGATCCGATGCACGGTCGGCGAGAATCCCGTGCCATCGGTGATCGAGCAGTCCAGGGAGTTGTCCGCCCTCCGCGACCTCGCAGAAGGCAATGACCTGGACACGGTTCAGCTGCGTTCCAAGCTGGAAGCCATTCTGAGGGAAAAACAAGCCGTGCCTGCGAAAGGCGCGCCCGGTCGATGGATCACCGCGGCCACGCTCCTGCTCTGCATTCCAGGCCTCGCGGTCCTTTACTCGCGCAAGACGAAAGCCCCGAAATCTCCATCGACGGAAACCATAGCGGCGCCAGGACCCGCGGAAGAGCCGAAGCCCGCCCAGGACTCGGATGCGCAGCGACTCTATCTCTACGGCATGCAGCTGCTCGACAACCGAGATCCCGAAAGCCTCCGGAGGGCCCAGACCTATCTGCAGGGAGCGGTCACGCGCGAACCCAACTACGCCCTGGCCCACTGCGGCCTCGCGGATTGCTACGGCTACATGGGCCTGATGGGTCTCCTCCCGAAAGCAGAGGCCATGCAATCGAGCCAAGCCTCCATCCAGCGCGCGCTGGGAATCGACCCCAAGACGGGTGAAGCCCACTCGGCCATGGCCTTCCTCGATTGTTGGTACAAGCTGGATCTGAAGGATGCCGAGAAGGAATATCTGCTGGCGCTGGATCTGGGACCCAAGAGCGCCAGCATCCATGACGGTTACGGCGTGTTCCTCGCGAACACGGGCCGATTGGAACTGGGGCTGGGCCACATCGCCAAGGCCCTGGAACTGCAGCCTCTCTCGAGGCCGTTCCGGACCAATTACGCGGTTTTCCTGCACTGGGCCGGACGGTCCAAGGAATCCATGGAGGAGTTCGCGAAGGTCCTCGAGCAGGATCCCAGCCGGAGCGACACCCTCATCCACTATCGCGACGTGCTGGAACAACAGAGTCGGCTGGAAGAGGCCATCGCCGTTTCCGCCAAACTGGCAGAGCTCAACGCGATTCCCGATCGGGACGCTTCGGCCTTGAAGACGGCCTTTGACGCGCATGGCGTGAAGGGCTACTGGAACGAACGCGTGCGCCAGATGGAGCAAAGTCCGGCCCCGGAGCCCGTCCATCTCGCGGAGCTGGTGCTGCAGCAGGGTGACAAGGATCGCGCCCTGCGGCTCCTGGCCAGGGCCCTGCGGGAAGGGAGTCTCCTGGCGGCGAAGATTCCGCAGGATCCTGCCTTCGAGCCCCTGAGGCAGGACCCGCGATTCCGGCAGCTCGTCAAGCAGGTGCGCCCGCAGGAGTCTTGAGCGTGGCTGCCGCAGCCGGAGACCGGTAGAATGGTGGGTTGCCCCTGACGGGCGCCCGGAGTTCCATGTTCGAATCCCTGACCGAGAAACTGAGCAAGGCCATGAAGTCCCTCCGGGGCCAAGCCAAGCTCACCGAAAAAAATATCGAGGAAGCCCTGCGCGAGGTGCGCATGGCCCTGCTGGAAGCCGATGTCCACATCCAGGTCACCAAGGCCTTCCTGGCCAAGGTAAAGGACAAGGCTCTGGGCGCCGAGGTCCTGAACGGCCTCAATCCCACCCAGGCCTTCATCGACATCGTCTACCAGGAGCTCACCGCCATCATGGGCGGCACGGCTCCCGAGAAGCCCCTGGACTTCAGCTCCAAGCCCCCGACCGTCGTGATGATGGTGGGCCTCCAGGGCGCGGGCAAGACCACCACCT
>DCFP01000083.1:2839-3361 GCA_002319925.1 Holophagaceae bacterium UBA1801
GTCTACCGCCCGGCGGCCATCGAGCAGCTGCACGTGGTGGCCAAGGATGCCGGCGTACCCAGCTTCCGCACGGATTCCAAGGATCCAATCGCCATCTGCCGCACGGCTGTCGAAGAAGCCCGGCAGAAGGGCTGGGACGTGGTGATCCTCGATACCGCTGGCCGCCTGCACCTCGACGAGACCTTGATGGATGAACTGGCCCGCATCAAACAGGCCACGGAACCCATGGAAATCCTCTTCGTCGCCGACGCCATGACGGGCCAGGACGCGGTCCGCTCCGCGGGCGCCTTCCACGAGAAGCTGGGCATCACGGGCGTGGTGCTCACCAAAACCGACGGCGACACCCGAGGCGGCGCAGCCTTCAGCATCAAGCACGTCACCGGCCAGCCCATCAAGTTCGCGGGCAGCGGCGAAAAGTTGGACGACTTCGAGCGCTTCCACCCTGATCGCATGGCTCAGCGCATCCTTGGCATGGGGGACGTGCTCACCCTGATCGAGCCAGCCAAGGCAAAGATCGATGAA
>DCFP01000043.1:0-14039 GCA_002319925.1 Holophagaceae bacterium UBA1801
TGGCGAAGATGACGGTGAACATCTCCAGGGGGATGCCGATGGCCTGCATGATGAGGCCACTGTAGAAGTCCACGTTCGGATAGAGCTTGCGTTCGACGAAGTAGGAGTCGTGGAGGGCGGCGTCCTCGAGGCGCTTGGCGATGTCCAGCAGGGGATCCGAGACACCCAGCTTGGCCAGCAGTTCGTCGCAGCGGCGCTTGATGATGCGAGCTCGCGGATCGTAGCTCTTGTAGACGCGGTGGCCGAAACCCATGAGTTTGTCGTGGTGGGCGCCATCCTTGTGCTTCACCCGCTCCAGGAAGCGGCTGCCGTCGTCGCCCTCCTTCTGGATCTCCTTGAGCATCTCGATGACCTTCTGGTTGGCGCCGCCATGGAGTGGACCCCACAGAGCGCAGACACCCGCGGCCGCGCTGGCGAAGAGATTCGCGCGGCTGGAGGCCACGGTGCGCACGGTGGCCGTGGAGCAGTTCTGCTCATGGTCGGCGTGGAGCAGGAAGATCAGATCCAGGGCGCGCACGACCTCGGGCTGCAGCTCGTAGTCCTCGTCCGGTTCCGAGAACATCATGTGGAGGAAGTTCTCGGTGTACCAGTACTTCTTCCGGGGGAAAATGAAGGGCAGGCCGCGCGATTTGCGGTAGGCGTAGGCCGCCAGGGTGCGCACCTGCGACAGGAGCCGCGCGGCCTGCTGCTCGAAGGCGGCGGGATCGTACTCATTGGCGAGTTCTGGAATGAAGCAACTCGCCGCATTGATCATGGCCGAGAGGATGCCCATGGGGTGCGCCGTGGACGGAAAGCCCTCGAAGTGAAACTTCATGTCATCGTGCAGGTTCTGGTACTTGGTCAGCATCGACGAGAAGCGCTGGCGCTCGGCCTCCGTGGGCAATTTGCCGTAGATGATGAGATAGGCGGACTCCACGAAGAAGGAGTGTTCCGCCATCTCTTCGATGGGAATGCCGCGGTAACGCAGGATGCCCTTCTCACCATCGATGAAGGTGATTGCGCTCTGGCAGCTCCCGGTGTTGGCGTAGGACTCGTCGTACGTGATGTAGCCGGTCTTGGCGCGCAGCTCCCGGACATCGACGGCCATTTCGCCTTCCGCTCCTTCGATCAGGGGCAAGGTCAGTGTTTTCCCCCCCATCTCCAGCTTTGCCGTTCCACTCATGGACCACCTCTGCTCCTTGGATGCATGGGCCGCAGAGCGTGTTTAAACACATTTCAAGGGAGCGAATCGGGCGGCTGTGCCGGTATGATGGCTTATCGCGGCCATCGCCCCGGTTCCGTTCCTGGGAAGGCGGACGATCCGCGGATTCAAAAACTCTTTCACTGTTCTCGCTGATTCCATGTTCCGACGCATCCTCACCAGCCTGTTCGCTCTCGCTTTCCTGTTCGTTCCGCTCTTGGCGAGTACGCAGGAGACTCAAGCGTCCCAGGCATCGCCCTTGGCTGCCCAGATCGATGGGTTGATGGGCCGGAGGTACGAGGCCAACCAGCCGGGTGGCGTGGTGCTCGTGGTGAAGGACGGAAAGCCCATCTTCCGCAAGGCCTTCGGCTTGGCGTCAGTGGAACTGGGAACACCCATGCAGCCGGAGATGGTCTTCCGCATCGGCTCCATCACCAAGCAGATCACCGCCGCCGCCATCCTCAAACTGGTTGAAGAGGGCAAGGTGGACCTGAAGGCGCCCATTCATCGCTACCTGGAAGACCTGCCCAAGCCCTGGGAAGGCGTGACGGTCGAGCAGCTCCTCAATCACACCGCCGGTATCCCCAATCACACCGAAGTCGCCTCGTACTGGAATCACATCCGCGAAGACCTGGCGCCCACCAAACTCCTGGAGACCTACGTCGCCCACATGCCCCTGGATTTCGAGCCCGGCACCAAGTATCACTACTCGAACACCGGCTACATCCTCCTCGGCATGATCATCGAGAAGGCCTCGGGCCAACCCTATGCGGACTTCCTGGAGAAGCGCTTCTTCGAGCCCTTGGGTCTCAAGCGGATGCACTACGGATCCGAGATCGAACTCATCCCCGGCCTGGTTCCCGGCTACACCAAGGGACCCAAGCCCTCGCCCTACCGCAGCACTACCCAGACCTTCGCCTCCGGCGGCCTTGTGGGTGATGCGGACGATGTGGCCCAGTGGCTGCTGGACCTCTACGAGTGCAAGGTCCTGAAACCGGAAAGCCTCGCGAAGATGATGACCTCGACCAAACTGAAGAACGGCCAGGACGTGGGGTACGGCTTCGGCATCGGGTTCCGCCCCCTAGGGACCATGCGCCTCGCGGGCCATGCGGGGGGTGTGCCCGGCTTCAAGTCCTGGGCGGAAGCGGATCCCGCGAGCCGGACCATCGTCGTCATCCTGAACAACACCGATACGCCGAAGGGAGACGACGCGGCCTATGCCAAGGCCATCTTCGCCATGATGGCCGGGATGCCCTACCAGGAGCCGTAAGGGCACTGACAATCCTGTTGCCTTCCAGGCTTTCGCGCGGGAGGATGCCCCATGTCTCTCACCCGCGCCATTCTCCAGTTCCTGGCGGGCATCCTTCTGGTGTTCGGCGCGGGCTATGGCCTGAAGCGCTGGGCTTCGAGCCATCCCGTCAAACTTCCCGCGGGTTTCGCCATCCCCTGGCGCGAGGTCGAAGTGGCGGCGGTGCTGGAAGACGGCGACCATTTATGGGCCGGGGGCAAGGACGGCCTCGGGTGCTTTGATCGCAAGTCCGGTCAGCGGTTGCCCCTCCCAGGAAATCCCGGACTTCTAACCTACATCAAGGCGCTGGCCAAGGATGGCCAAGGCCGCATTTGGGTCGCGCATGCCGGCGGATTTGAGCGATGGGATGGCACGGCATGGCAGCACTTTGGAAACGGGCCTGGCCTCAGCCTCCTGGCCAGTCACGCCGGATTCTGGCTGGGCACGGAGAAGGAGCTGTTCCAGTTCGCTCACGAAGAGCTGCAACCCTTGACCGTGCCCAAGGAGCTCAAGATTCCCAGTTTCGATGTGCTGTTCGAAGCACCCAATGGCGCGCTGTGGATCGGCAGCATGGCAATCTCAGGCGGGCTCTGGAAACTGGACAAGGGAGCCTGGACAGCCTTCGGTTGCGCGGAGGGCCTGCCTCATTCCTCGGTGAATGCCCTTTGCATCGGCCCCGACGGCGCCTTTTGGGCGGGCACGGGCTTCGCGGACCTGGGTGGCGCGGCTCGGTTCGAAGGCGGCAAATGGATCCCTCTGCTGAAGCGGGATGGACTGGCCGGAAACAAAGTGCGGAGCCTCTTCACGGACCGCGGCGGCACCATGTACTTCGGATCGGAATACGATGGCCTGGCCGTCCGCAAGACGGGCCAGTGGAGCTACCTGAACCGTTCGGACGGCTTGGCCGGGAAGGAAATCAAGGCCATGCTTCAGGATGCCGATGGCATTTACTGGTTGGGAACGGATACCGGCTTGAGCCGCATTGAAGGACTTTCGGACAAGGGGAGGATCGTCACTCCATGAATTTCCGCGAAGCCCAGGCACAGTGGCAGCGTTTGAGCCAGGACCGCAACCGCGGCAAGCTCTCGCCTGCCCAGTTCGAGACAGCCATCGCCCAGCTTCGCGTCCAGGACAGCCAAGGCATCTGGTGGCAGATGGAATCCAGAGGCACATGGCTGCGCTGGACCGGCAATGCCTGGCTGCCCGCCACACCCCAGGAACTGGTGAGCCCGCCCGCGGTCCCCATCCAGAAGCCTCCAATTGCGGCACAACCACCGGCGGTACCGATCCAGCAAGCGCGGCCTCCCGCGGCTCCCTTATCCCGACCTCAACCCCCGGCAGTTCCGAAACCCCAGCCTCCGGCCGTTCCTGGGCCAGCCCCGGCGCCTTCCGCGGTAACTCCTGCGCAGCCCGCGGATCCCCTGATCCAGGCCTTCCGCGAGGCGGATGCCAAGGCTACCCAGCTCCGGGCACAAAGGAACGCCAAGCGGCTCACGCCCGAGGCCTTCACGCAGGCCCTTTCCGGCATCCGCGTGCAGGACCACCAGAACCGCACCTGGCAGCCGGATCCCGTCAAGGTGGGCTGGATCGTGTGGGAGGGCGGCAAGTGGACTTCGGCGATGCCACCCGTACCGGGGGCAGCCTCCGCCGTGGAGGACTTCAAGAAGAAGCTGATGGATCCCAAGACCTTCCTGGACGTGGCCCGCCGTATGCCTCTGCGGCAGCGGCCCCAGGGCTGGTGGGATCTCCTCGGCATCCTGGCGGGCATGGGCAGCGGCTGGCTGTGGTTCGTGTACGGCAGCGTCCGCGGCTTCCCCTATCCCGCCTTCATGAAGAGCATCCAGCGGGACCAGTGGACGGACTTCATCCCGGCCATCGGCCTGCTCCTGGTGCCCCTCGTGCTCTTCCTGGCGCGGCGCACCATCGCCAAGCTCGTTTCGCCCATCTTCACGAAACTCCAGTCCATTCCCCTGCCCGCCAAGATCGCGCTCCTGCTTTTCGGCGCGGGCATCCTGTGGCTGTTCACGTCGCCGAACCCGATCCTGGGCTGGGCCATCAACTTCCGGGAAGGTCTCGACTGGGTCACACCGGTGCTCATGACAGCCCTGCCCATGCTCTTCGTCTTCCTGCGCAAGGAGCTGGACCAGGCGCTGATGCCCTTGCAGTCCTTCAAGAGGCACATCCCGAAGCTGGTACTGCTGGGCATCGGCATCGCCCTGCCCTTCCTCAGCGCCTGGTTGATGTACAAGATCGGCATCAGCCAGTACCCGCTTCTGCGCATGAACACGGTGGTGGGCCTGGTGCTCAGCTACGCCGTTGTGCGCACGCCCCAGAGCTGGCCGGGCATGAAGCCGCCTTCCCGCAGCACGATGACGACCATCATCATTCTGCTGATCATCTTCGCCGCGGCATCGACGCCGGGCTTCGCGGACGACTTCCTGCGGGATCCCTTCAACCTCCAGGACGGCCTGCGCACGGACGGCGTGGCACCCGTGCTCGCGGGCATTTCCACCGCCATCGTTTCCGTGTTCGTGAACGGCGTGGAGGTCGCGCAGGTGATGATCCAGTCCCCCACACCCGTAGGCGAAGGGGAACAGGCCGAGCACAAGCAGTTCGTGGTGCAGATCCACACCGTGGGCAAGGACGGCGCTCCCTCCACCAAGATCGATGCGGACAATGATTCGGTCTACGTCTACGCCCATTGCGAGGAAGTTGGGAAAGGCCGCTTCCCTGCTGGGGACGCGACCCTTCACTACGCCCTGGGCTCCGCTGATGGCTGGGTCACGTTGCAGGATATGGGCACCCAGAATGGCGAACGCTGCGCCCTGGTGCGCAAGGCGGACACGGAACCGGGAGGTCCGCCGCCCGACACCTGCCTGATCACGGTGACTTCGGGCGCCGGGACAAGCACACCGGTCGCGCTCTCGCTCTCCTTCTCGGGCCTGGAGATCCGCTGGAACGTGGAGCCCACCAAGTACCAGACGGAGAGCGGCATTTCCCTGCCCGCGAAGCAGGACACGGAAATGACCCTCAACGTGTGGGCCATGAAACGCGAGGCCGATGGCAGTGAGAACGTGGACTGGGACGTGGATTTCACTCACATGGAGATGTCCGAGCCCGATGGCGTGCCCGCCTCCGTCTTCGGCATGCGGGATGAGCCCACGGAAGGCCGCCAGGAGAAGACGGTCTGGACCGTGAAGAACGATCTGCCCTGCCCCGAGTTCCAGAAGGATCTGCCCGCCAACTGCGGCATCCGCGTGCGGGTCTGGAAGCCCCAGGGCACCATCATCCGCCACGGCTTCAGCAGCATCGATGTCAACGGCGCGGAGAAGAAGGGCGAGATCACCATTCCCGTGACCCTGGAGGATCCGCCTGCATCCATGGAGCTGCTGTCTCCCAAGATGCCCATCGCGGCGGACGAAGCCAATTCCCAGGGCGGCGTCGAGGTGAAGCTGCGCGTCACGGCCCAGTTCGCCAGCGGAGTGGAGCCCTTGAAGAACGCGGACATCAACTGGGCCATCGCCCAGAAGGGTGAGAAGCCGCCCCTGGGTGGGCGCTTCGATACCGACACCGGCAAGACCGACGAAAAGGGCGAGATCACCTTCACGTACTATCCGCCGGAACTCTTCTACAAGCCCGGCGGCTACTTTTTCGAGGATCTGGAAGTATTCAAGGGTGCACCCGGCGGCAAGGCGCCAAAGAAGCTGGGCACGGAGCGGCTGTACCTCTCGCCCGCCATCAGTTTCAAATTGAAGGCCGAGAAGAAGCTGAAGCTCGACGAGGGCGAATTCGGGGTGGCCTTCGAGGAAGAGGGCACCGAGGTGAACATCGCCGCGGATGAATGCGCCACGGCCATCTCCATCACGCCGCGCCTGGAATGGGAGGCCGCCAGCGGGGACGGCCATGCGAACCTGGCCCATACCAGGCTCTTCTTCACCTTCTGGGATGGCAAGGCTGACATCGAGGAGAAACCCGCCAATCCCTACGAGACGCCGGATAACGGAACGCTGCGCCGAGCCTTCCCCGAGCTGGCCAAGAACGGCAACAAGGAATACACACTGGAACCCGACACCGAAGCGCCTCTGGCTGCCTTCAACCCCATGGCCGAGCAGGCCCTCGATCAGTACGAAAGCAACCTCGAGCAGTGGGCCCCCGAAGGTCTACTCTCCGCATCGGTCGTCACGGGCCTCAAGAACTTCCGCGACGACTATGCGCATCGCATGGCCGCCATGCCGGAGGAGGATCTCGGCAAGCTCCACTCGGCCCTGCGCCTGCTGGAATGCGCAGCCACGCACACCCACATCTACAACGAGCTCTACTCGAACATGGTGAAGGTGGCCGTGGATCAGGGCGTGAAGATCATCAGCGCCCTCGTGGGCATGCTCATCTCCTACTTCAACGTGGGCGAGAAGGTGCTGGGCTATATCGGCAAGAAGCTGGTGGAAAAGGGCAAGGGCTTCACGGGCTGGATCTGGGAGAAGATCGGGAACCGCCTGCGTGACGGCCTCGTGAAGATCGCATTGTGGCTCAATGCGCAGATCCCCAAGCTGAGGATCACGGGCAGCGGCAAGACGCCGTCGGCCTTCGATCAGTTCATCGACAAGATGGAAGCGGAAGCGAATCGCCTGGCGCCCATGCTGGATGTGGATTCGCCCATGTTCGTCCAAGGGTTGATGGGCTACTTCAAGCTCCTGATCCACTACATGGCGGGTTACTTCATGTACACCGCGGGCAGCATCCTGACCCGCATGGGCACGCGGGTGGTGGCCAAGATTTCCGGCATGCTCTTCCTGCAATCGGGCAAGGGTGATCTGACCAACTACCTGGGTAAGGTCATCGAGGACAAGCTGGGACAGGGCTTCGGCTACGTCTGCGACTACACCACCGGCGCCGTGACCAGCGCCAATTCGGGCGTGCCGGGGGGCCACGGCGACTTGAACAAGGCCCTCAACTTCCTCGCGCCCTCCCTGGATGAAGTGCTTGCGAAGGTCCTGGACAAGGCCCGGAAGGCCGATGTGCCTCTGGACTACAAGCCGCGTCTGGAGAACATGAAGCAGGGGCTCACGTCGTTGCGCGAATACTCCCACGGCACCGAACTCGAAGTCATCGAATCCGATCTCAACACCGAGTGGTGGGACTGGCTCGTGTGGGCCGTGGACTGGTTCATCATCGCCGTCGTATCCCTGTGCAGCCTGGGGATCGGCAGTGCGGAAGCCTCGGCCGCCACCCGGGCCATCGACATCGCCTGGGGCCTGCTCCAGGCAGCCATGCGCGGCACCGGCAGCTTCGCCACCACCATGGGCCTCAGCACCGGCATCATCGCCCACTTCGAACTCCAGACCTTGGATCTGGTGGATCTCCAGCCATGAATCCCGACGCGTCAATCCTCGACTTCAGTCCCTGGGCCATGCAACTGGGGCCACTCTTCCTCCAGGCCCTGAACCCCATGACGCCCGCGCTGCTGCAGCGCTCATTGGCGGAACAGGCCTGCACTACCCTGGAGCAGGCCGTCATCACCGCCACGGAAACCGAGGATGAAGAAGGCCCCTGGCGGGCCATGCACAACGGCGATGTGCTCTATCTGGCCGTGGATGACGGCTTCGCCTTTGCTCAGTTCGAGGGCCCCAGCCTCATCAGCCTACGCGTGGAAACGGAGGACGGCCGCCGCTGGTCCGTGATCCACACGGCGCGCGGCCTGTCGTCCTTCTCGCTCCTCGGCGAGGGCGGACCCGACCCCGAGTTGAAGATCGCCTTGTTCGAGGATGAGCGTCTGCTCTGGAGCCACAGTTTCTACGCCGATGGCCACAGCGCGGACGACCGCGACTACCAGGGCGCCGCCGATGATTCCCGCGACGCCATGTCCCAGCCGGCCTCGTCATCGGACAGCGGCGCCCTCGGCATGGCCGGGGCCGCCGCCCTGGGCGCGGCGGTGCTGGGTGCCGGTGTGTTCTTCACGAAGAAGGTCCTCGAAAAGAAGGAACAGGAGCGCAAGGCCAAGGAGGCAGCGGTTCCAGCGCCACCCCCACCCGAACCGCCACGACCTGCGCCTGCGGCCATCTCGCCCGCACCGCCGCCCACTCCCACCGCCATCCGGCCCTGGCGCGTGATCGGGATCGCTGGCCCAGCAAAGGGACTCAGCTATCCGATCACGAACACCGCAGTTCTGGGTCGCGAAAAGACCGTTGACATTCCCCTGGATGATTTCTCCGCAAGCCGCCGCCACGCCCAGCTCCAGATCGTGGAAGGGGGACTGCTGCTGCGGGACCTCGGCAGCAGCAACGGCACCTGGATCGGCGAAACGGTGCTGAGCACGCCCGTCGTACTGAGGGACGGCGATACCTTCGGCATCGGCACCTGCCGTTTCCGAGTGGAATGCCCCTCGACGGAAAAGGCCACCGTGGAATTGCCCAAGAGCAAACCTGCGCCAGCAGTTCCTCCTCCTGCACCTCAGCCACCGAATCCACCACCAAAGCCCGCGGTGCCGCCACCCGCGCCCGCCGTGGCACGGCCTTCACCGCCACCGCCCGCGCAACCACCGGCGCCCCCCGTGGTCCAACCTCCTGCCCGGCCCGTGCCACCACCCACACCAGCGACGCCACCCGCGGCGACGCCCGCGCAGCCACTCTGCTACCGCTGCCAGAAACCTCTGATCGCGGGCTGGCAGTATTGCGGCTCCTGTGGCGCCCCCATCAACCGTCCCAAGTTCTGTTCCAAATGCGGCGCCTACCTCATTGAAACGGCTAGCTTCTGCGGCACCTGCGGCACGCCCATCTGAAAGGCCTCCATGAAACGCTTCGCATTCCTGGCTGCATTGGTTCCCCTTCTGCTCGCAACCACGGCTTGCCGCAAGCATTCCCCTGCCGAAGTGGTGGTCTACACCTCCGTGGACCAGCCCCAGGCGGAACCGGTGTTGAAGGCCTTCGAGGCCAGGACGGGCATCCACGTGCTGCCGGTCTACGATGTGGAAGCCGTGAAGACGGTGGGCCTTGCCAACCGCATCATCGAGGAGAAGGGCCGCCCCAAGGCTGATGTCTTCTGGAACGGCGAGATCCTCCAGACCCTGCGCCTGGACAAGGAAGGACTGCTGGAAGCCTATCAACCTCCGACCGCCGCTGGGCTTCCCGCATCCTATCTGCCGGCCGACCAGCACTGGACGGCCATCGGCGGCCGAGCCCGCATCCTCCTGGTGGACACCCGGCAGGTCACGCCAGCGACCTGTCCGAGATCCATCGCCGATCTTGCCAAGAGCCCGATACCAGCCAATCGCCGTGGCATGGCCATGCCACTCTTCGGAACGGCCCTCACCCACGCCGCGACGCTCTACACCCTCTGGGGACCGGAGAAAGCCCATGCCTGGTTTGCGGATCTGAAGCAGCAGGGCGTGCGGATGCTGGAGGGCAACGCCTCCGTGCGCGAAGCCGTGGCACGGGGCGAGCTGGCCTTCGGCATCCTCGACACCGATGACGCCGAGGAAGCCCTCGGCCGGGGCGACTCGGTGGCTGTCTCCGAGCTGGACGGCGATGGCGCGCTGGTGATTCCCGGTTCCATCGCGCTGGTGAAGGGCTCTCCCCATCCTGAATCGGGACGGGTGTTGATGGATTTCCTGGCCTCCCCGGAGGCGGAAGCGATGCTCGGGAAGGGTGGCTTCTTCCAGGTCACGCCGCGCAATCCAGGCACCTGCAGGAGCCTTCCCTCGGGCCACGCGAAGTCCATGGACGTGGACTGGGCGAAGGTGCTGGAAGTCCTGCCGCGCACCTCCGAGGAACTCCAGGGCATCTTCCTGAAATGAATTTCCGCCGTCCTACTGGCTTCGTGGTTGGCTTCGCGTTGGCCCTGCCTGCGCTGCTGCCGGTGTTGTCCCTGGTGGCCTGGAGCTGTGCGGCGGGGTCCTTCGCCAAAGGTATTCCCTCGCTGGAAGGCTGGATGCTTCTCGCACGAACCGCGGTCCTGGCGCTGGGAACGGCGCTCCTGGCCTGTGGTCTCGGTATTCCCGCGGCGCTGCGCCTTCTCGCCATAAGGCGCTGGCGCTTCCCGGTGCTGCTGGCGACGCTGCTGATCCCCCCTACCATCCACGGCCTGGGATGGGCCTCCGTAGCCGCGCAGTTCGGCGCTCTCATGCGCACAGTGGGAGGCCCGGATCTCGTTTTCCAGGGCACGTTTGCCGCGCTCTGGGTGAACGGTATCGCTTTTGCGCCCCTGGCCATCGGCCTTTCCGCGGCGGCGTTCCTCCAGGTCGACCCCGCGCTGCTGGAAGCCGCAAGGCTCTTCCAGCCCGCGCCCCGGGCCATCCGCAGGATCCTGCTGGGGATCGCGGCACCCTACCTGACGATCGGATTTCTGCTGATCTTCATCCTTTCCCTGCAGGATTTCACGGTGCCCGCCCTTTTCTCGGTGCCTGCCTACGCCATGGGCATCTTCGCGCGGTTCGCCGCGGAGCGCGATCCGGCGGCCCTTGCAGCCCAGGCCCTGCCCCTGATTCTCGCAGCACTGCCCCTGTTTTTTCTCGTCTCCCGGGCGTGGAAGCGATTGTCGGGAAACCAGATCGGCGGCCCCGTGCAGCCCCTGGGCGGCCTCGGCCTGGGCAGCCCCGTCACCAAACTGTTTGCGGATCTCTGGATCTGCCTGCCGGCCCTGGCGCCCTTGTTGCTCCTCGGCTTGAGCTTCGACATCACCCGCTGGAGAACCGCTGTGGAACGGGCTCTCCCCGACCTCGGCTACAGCCTGGAGCTGGCGGCCCTGGCATCGGTCGTCGCGGTGGTGCTCGGCGCCCTGCTCGCACGGCAGATGGATCGCATGAAGCGGGCACTGCCCCTGCTTGCGACCCTGTGCCTGATCCCACTGGTGCTCCCCTCGGTACTGCCCTCCATCGGCGTCCTGAAGCTGATGCAGATTCTCCCGCCGGAATGGGAAGATGCGGGCCCCTTCCTCGCAGCCCTCTGCCGCGTTCTGCCGATCGCCGCCTTCATTCTCCTGACAGCGCGCCGGCGCAGGGATCCGGGGCTTTTGGACGCCGCGCGATTGCTGGGTCGCTCGCCCAGGCAGCGTTTCCTGAGGATCCATGTGCCCATGCTCGTCCCTGCCGCCGCAGCAGCCATGGTTGCCGCATTCACCTTCACCATGGGTGAGTGCGCGGGCATGATCCTGGTGCTGCCACCCGGGCGGAGTACCCTGGCCACCCGCTTGTTCAACCTGCTGCACTATGGCGCGGGACCTGATGTCGCAGCCCTTTCCACGTTGCTTTCCGTGCTATCCGGTGCGGCCGCCGCCCTGGCGGTGTGGGCGGCGAAACGCGGCACGCGATGGAGGATGCGCTCATGAACCCGACGAACGCACTGGAGGTCAGGGAGCTGCACAAGAAATACGGCGATGTGACCGTGCTCGCTGGTGTTGATCTGGATGTGCCTGCGAGCGGTTCCATCGCCATCCTGGGCCCCACCGGCTGCGGCAAGAGCACGCTCCTCCGCTGCATCGCGGGTCTCGAAGAACCCGACCGGGGCAGCATCCGCTTGGGCGATCGCTGGCTGTGGCAGAAGAGCCAATCCCTTCAGCCATCGGAGCGGAACATCGCCATGGTGTTCCAGCAACCCAGCCTCTGGCCCCACCTCACCGTGCGCCACAATATCTCCTTCGCTGTCTCCCACCTGCCCCACCATGAAGCCACGGAACGCACGCACTGGGCCATGAATCTCCTGGGCGTGGCCAGCCTCGCCCATCGGCATCCCGCGGAACTCTCCGGCGGCCAAGCCCGGCGCGTGGCCTTGGCTCGGGCGTTGGCGCCACAAACGCCATTGCTGCTCCTGGACGAACCGCTAGTGAACCTCGACCCCGATAGCCGCAAGGCGACCCAGGAAGCCATCCACATCGCCCGCAAGGCCCATCCCGCCACTCTTCTCCTCGTGACCCACGATCGCGGCGAAGCCGAGGAATTGTGCGAAGGGATTTGGCCATTCAAGGCGAAGGCGGCATTGAATAATTCCGATCGATGAATACTTAGCTTTCGCGCGATCCATGGCGGAAAATGCTTGAATGACCAAAGCCTTCCTTTTTCTCTCCAAGCGAAAGAGTGAATCCACCCTCGATGAGGGCGCTGGCCCCTCTTCCACCGGCATCAGGGCAGGCAAGGCAAGCATCATCCTGCTGCTGCTCGGTTATCTCATCTCCCTGGGCTTCATTCCGGTCGCCAACCAGTTCTCGTTCTGGAGCGGTGGATTCCTGGTCGAAGCCTTCACGAATGCGCTCCTGGGTTGCTTCTGTGCGATCAGCCTCGTGTGCGGGCTCGTGGCCCTATCCAAGTCCAGCCTGGGCCACGATGGGTTGTCGAAGGACCGGTGGTCACTGTTTGCTTCACTCATGTCTGCGATAACGCTGTTTTTTGTGTTGAAGTTCTGGCTGGCTTCGCAGCCGGGTCCCATTCTCACCATCGTCCATGAAGGATCCACACAGGCTTCCGCATTACCTCCGGCGGTCCTGCTCCCGATACCCGATCGCCCGGAGGACTCCATGGCGCCTGCAGAGGGCTGGTGTGGCGAAACGTGCATTCAGATGGCGTTGGGCTCGTACGGAAAGGAAGTGCCCCAGAGTGTCATTCACGCGGCGGGACATCCCGGACACCCTGACCTTTACTACTTCGATATCGATCGCGCACTCGACACGCTCGGTGCGCGTTATACCGTCTGGAACACCTACGACAAGGACATGACCCAGTTCATCACCTGGATCCAATCGAACCTCGCCCAGGGCCACCCCGTCCTGTGCGGGCTCAAGCATCACCCGACCCGGCACCCTTGGTGGCCCATCGATCATTTCGTCCTGGTCGTCGGATACAACCAGGATGGACTGGTCCTCAACACCAACAATTCCGGAGACGGCCAGTTACTGGTGAGCTATTCGAAACTCACCTCGAATCCGAGCAAGTATTCGTTCGTGAATCCTTATCACTGCTACTTCGGGCGAGCGATCACAGGCATCCGGTGAACCATTGCCAGTCGCGCCGCTCGAGGTTGTTCACATCGCCTGGACCAGTTCTTTTCCGAATGCAGCGCACCCTACTTCCTTCACATCTACACGTCCCTCATCGCGCATGAGCCGCGCGAGATCGGCTGTCGCGGTGCCGCTTGCGATGGTCTTCGCCAGGGCGTTCTCCACGAGTTGTGCGGCCTCCGTCCAGCCGAGGTAGTCCAGGAGCATGGCGCCTGAGAGCAGCAGGGAGCCGGGGTTCACCTTGTCCTGGCCGGCGATGTCAGGGGCCGTACCATGGGTCGCTTCGAAGCAAGCGTGCCCCGTTTCGTAGTTGATGTTGGCGCCAGGCGCAATCCCGAGGCCGCCCACCTGGGCGGCGAGGGCGTCGGAGATGTAGTCACCGTTGAGGTTCGTGGTGGCGACGACATCGTAGTCCGCGGGCTTGATGAGGATCTGCTGCAGGAAGTTGTCGGCGATGACGTCCTTGATGAGGAGCTTGCCCTCCGGTGCCTTGCCGTTGCATTCGGACCAGGCCATGACGCGATCCCCGAAGGCTTCCTTGGCTTCCTCGTAGCCCCACTTGCGGAAACCGCCTTCGGTGAACTTCATGAT
>DCFP01000043.1:14299-20325 GCA_002319925.1 Holophagaceae bacterium UBA1801
TCATGATGTTGCCCTTGTGCACGAGGGTCACGTTGCGCCTCTTGTTCTCCAAGGCGTAGGCAATCGCGGCCTTCACGAGGCGCTTGGTGCCCTCCTCGCTCACGGGCTTGATGCCGATGCTGGAGGAGCGCGGAAAGCGGATCTTCTTCACGCCCATTTCCGTCTGCAGGAAATCGATGACCTTCGCGACCTCGGGAGTGCCACTGTCCCACTCGATGCCCGCATAGATGTCCTCGGTGTTCTCCCGGAAGATGACCATGTCCGTGAGGTGCGGCTTCTTCACGGGTGAGGGCACGCCCTCGTACCAGCGAACGGGGCGAAGACACACGTAGAGATCCAGCTGCTGGCGCAGTGCCACGTTGATGGAACGCACACCGGTGCCGACGGGCGTGGTGAGCGGTCCCTTGATGCCCACGCGGAACTCGCGGAAGGCTTCGAGCGTGTCGTCGTGGAGCCAGGTGTTGGGACCGTAAACATCATTTGCCTTTTCGCCCGCGAAGACCTCGAACCATTGGATCTTCCGCTCGCCGCCGTAGGCCTTCTGCACGGCTTCATCAAGGACCTGCGCAGATGCCTTCCAAATTTCAGGACCCACACCGTCCCCTTCCACGAAGAGCACCACCGGATGGTCGGGCACGCACAGCTTCCCGTCGGAACCCATGGTGATCCTTTCACCTTGAGTGGGAGGAACCAGCTTCTGATAGGTCATGGCAAGGGCTCCGAGGATAGCGACGTCAGTGGGTAAATCGGTTTCAGTCTTTGTCCAGCGCATTCAATGCGGAACCCGCCTTGAACCAGCCGATCTGCTTGTCGGTGAGTGTGTGGTTGGCCAGGATGGTGAACTCGCGCCCATCGGGCTTGCGGATCACCACCTGCGCAGGTTTTCCCGGTGCGAGAGACGAAAGCCCAACAATGCTGACACGATCGAGAGCCTCAATGCGCTCCCAGTCGGCAGGATCGGAGAAGGTGAGGGGCAGCAGTCCCTGCTTCTTCAGATTCGTTTCGTGGATGCGAGCGAAGCTGCGCACGAGCACGGCCTTCACTCCCAGGTAGCGCGGGCTCATGGCCGCGTGCTCGCGGCTGCTGCCTTCGCCGTAGTTCTCGTCGCCGATCACCACGGAGCTGAGGCCCTGGGCCTTGTAGCGCCGGGCGATCTGGGCGAATGTGAGCCCCGTTTCCCCCGTGAGCACATCCATGCCCTTGCCCGTCTCACCGGTGAAGGCGTTGGTGGCGCCCAGGAACATGTTGTCACTGATGCGGTCCAGGTGGCCGCGGAAGCGCAGCCACTTCCCTGCCGGGGAAATGTGGTCCGTCGTAGTCTTGCCCTTGGTCTTCACGAGGATGGGCAGATCCAGGAAGTCCTGACCATCCCAGGGAGCGAAGGGCGCGAGCAGGCTCAACCGCTCGCTCGCCGGATCCACATCCACCTTTACGCCTTCGCCATTCTCCGCCGGTGGTACGAAGCCTTCCTCGCCCACCACGAAACCCTTGGCGGGCAATTCCTCGCCCCGCGGCGTCCGGAAACGGAACCCGTTCGAGAGACTTTCCGTGAGGGGATCGAAGTCCAGGGAACCCGCAAACGCAAGGGCCGTCACGATCTCCGGACCCGCGATGAAAGAACAGGTCTCGGCGATGCCATCGTTGCGGCCCGGGAAATTGCGGTTGAAGGAATTGATGATGGACTCAGCTTTCCCTGGCACCGCGCCTTCCCGGGACCACTGACCAATGCAGGGACCACAGGCGTTGGTGAGCACGGTGGCGCCCATGCGCTCGAAGACATCGAGGAGGCCATCCCGCTCCATGGTGCGGTAGATGCGTTCCGAGCCTGGCGAGATGAAGAGCGGTGTCTTCGGCTTCACGCCCGCGCTGAGGGCCTGCCGTGCCAGATCCGCCGCACGAGTCATATCCTCGTACGAGGAGTTGGTGCAACTGCCGATGAGAGCGGCCTTCAATTCCAGAGGATAGCCTTTGGCTTTCGCCTCCGCGCTCAGCCTTGAAATGGGCCGGGCCAGGTCCGGAGTGTGAGGCCCCACCACCTGCGGTTCCAAAGCCGAAAGATCGATCTCCACGATCTGGTCGAAGAAGCGGCCGGGGTTGGCTGCCACCTCGGGATCGGCCATCAGCAGCTCGCGATTCGCTTCGGCGAGATCCGCAAGGCCCTCGCGATTCGTGAGGCGCAGGTACCTCGCCATCCGGTCATCGAAGGGGAAGATCGAGCTGGTGGCACCCAGCTCGGCGCCCATGTTGGTGATGGTGGCCTTGCCCGTGCAGCTCAGGGATTCCGTGCCTTCGCCGAAGTACTCCACAATCCGGTTCGTACCGCCCTTAACGGTCAGGATGCCGCAAAGCGCCAGGATCACGTCCTTGGGCGAGGCCCAGCCCGAGAGTTTGCCTTTCAAGTGGACGCCGATGAGGCGCGGATGGAGCACTTCCCAAGCCAGGCCCGCCATCACCTCGCCTGCGTCCGCGCCGCCCACGCCAATGCCCATCATGCCCAGGCCGCCCGCGTTGGGCGTGTGGGAATCGGTGCCGATCATGAGGCCGCCGGGGAAGGCGTAGTTCTCCAGTACCACCTGGTGGATGATCCCCGCCCCGGGCTTCCAGAAGCCGATGCCGTACTTCTTCGCGGCGGAAGAAAGGAAGGCAAAGACCTCGCTGTTGTCCTTCAGCCCCTGGGCCAGGTCGTCCTTGGCGCCGGACTTGGCCAGGATCAAATGATCGCAGTGGATCGTCGCGGGCACCGCGGACTGCTTGCGGCCCGACTGCATGAACTGGAGCATGGCCATCTGGGCCGTGGCGTCCTGCATGGCCACCCGGTCGGGCCGGAGGACCAGCATGGCCTTGCCGCGATCCCATACCTGGGATCCGAAATTGTCCGCATGGGCCACCAGGATCTTCTCGGCCAAGGTGAGAGGACGGCCGAAGGCGACTTGGGCCCTACCGACGGCCTCTCCCATGCGTCCATACAGCCTGCTGGCGATTTCGAGGGTCATGATTCAGCCTCCTGTTTCTTCGATGCAGAGATTGGACCCAGAGGGGGCCCACCCCGGCCTACGGCACACTTCAGGGCATAGGATGCTTACTATCACCCCCGCATTGAATGCGGCCCTCATAAAAAACGACTATAACAAAACCGGGTCCCTCGGGACCCGGCATTGTGGATCTCTGCATTGACCCCTAGAACTCGGCTTCCTTCGGAGCCCTGGGATAGAGGATGACGTCGCGGATGTTGGCCATGCCGGTCACGAAGCGCACGGTGCGCTCGAAGCCCAGGCCGAAACCGGCGTGGGGCACGCTGCCGAAGCGGCGGGTGTCCAAGTACCACCAGTAGGGCTCCAGATCGAGGCCCATCTCGACCATGCGCTTCTCCAGCACGTCCAAGCGCTCCTCGCGCTGGCTGCCGCCGATGATCTCGCCCAGGCGAGGCACCAGCACATCCATGGCGGCGACGGTCTTGCCATCGTCGTTCAGGCGCATGTAGAAGGCCTTGATGTCCTTGGGGTAGTCCGTGACGATGACGGGACGCTTCATGAGCTTTTCCGCCAGGTAGCGCTCGTGCTCGGTCTGGATGTCGATTCCCCACTTCGCGGGATACTCGAAGGCCTCGCCGGACTTCTCCAGCAGTTTGATGGCCTCGGTGTAGGTCACCCGCTCGAAGGGACTGTTGACGATGCCTTCCAGGGTGGAGACGGCCGTCTTCTCGATGAACTCGGCGAAGAAGGCCATGTCCTCGCTGCACTCGTCGAGCACGGTGCGGAAGAGGTACTTCAGGAAGTCTTCGGCCAGGTCCGCGTTGTCCTTCAAGTCGTAGAAGGCCATCTCGGGTTCCACCATCCAGAACTCCGCCAGGTGGCGCGTGGTGTTGCTATTCTCCGCCCGGAAGGTGGGACCGAAGGTGTAGATGTTGGAGAGCGCCAGGGCCATGGTCTCGCCCGCCAGCTGGCCGGAGACCGTCAGGTAGGCCTGACGGCCGAAGAAGTCCTGGCCGAAGTCCACGGCACCGTCCTCCAGCCGGGGAGGGTTGGCGGCATCCAGGGTGGAAACCCGGAACATCTGGCCGGCACCCTCGCAATCGGAGGCCGTGATGATGGGCGTGTGGGCCCAGATGAAGCCGCGGCTCTGGAAATAGTCGTGGATGGCCCGGGCCAGCACGTTGCGCACCCGGAACACGGCGCCGAAGGTGCGGGTGCGCGGCCGCAGATGGCCGATCTCCTCCCGCAGGAACTCCATACTGTGGCGCTTCTTCTGCAGGGGATAGGTGGCGGGATCCGCCTCGCCGAAGACATGCACATCCTTGGCGATGACCTCGTACTTCTGCCCGGAGCCTGCGGAGGGCACCAGCTCGCCGGTAACCTTCAGACCCGCGCCCTGCCCCAGCTTGCTCAAGCGTTCGAAGTCTGGATGCTCAGGCTGGACCACCACCTGGAAGTCCGCCATGCAGGAGCCGTCGTTGATCTGGAGGAAGCAGATATTCTTTTGAGGCCTGACGGTACGGGCCCAGCCCATGAGGGTCACTTCGCCGCCCGCCGCTTCGCGGGCCAGGATCGCCTTGATGGTCTCTCGTTCCATGGTGTTCTCCAGCGATCGGCGCCACTGCCTGCTCGGCAAAGACGCCGGTGACCCTCCAGACTACCGGGTCGCCGATGAATCCTCCAGACGGGATACCACCGTGGCACAATCGGGGCATCCTCCGGAGACAATCATGGCCACGAACGATGCCCCTGTCATCCGCGCCCCCCATGGGACCCACCTCCATTGCAAGGGCTGGGTGCAGGAGGCCGCGCTGCGCATGCTCATGAACAACCTGGATCCGGACGTGGCGGAACGTCCCGAGGACCTGGTTGTCTATGGCGGTCTGGGCAAGGCGGCGCGCAACTGGGACTGCTTCAACGCCATCGTCAAAGAGCTTAAACACCTCGAAGAAGACCAGACCCTGCTGGTGCAGAGCGGCAAGCCCGTGGGCGTCGTGAAGACCCATCCCGACGCGCCCCGCGTGCTGATTGCCAATTCCAACCTCGTACCCAAGTGGGCCACGTGGGAGGTCTTCCGTGAGTTGGACCGCAAGGGTCTGATGATGTACGGCCAGATGACCGCCGGGAGCTGGATCTACATCGGTTCCCAGGGCATCGTGCAGGGCACGTACGAAACCTTCGCCGAAGCGGGCCGCCAGCACTTCAGCGGCACACTGGCCGGCACCTGGACCCTCACCGCGGGCCTCGGCGGCATGGGCGGCGCTCAGCCCCTGGCCGTGACCCTCGCGGGCGGCGTTTCCCTCTGTGTGGAGGTGGACCAGAGCCGCATCGAGAAGCGATTGCAGACCCGCTACCTGGACGAATGGACGGACAACCTGGATGACGCCCTGGCCCGCGTGAAGAAATACGTAGCCGAGAAAAAGGCCATCTCCATCGGCCTGCTGGGCAACGCCGCCGAGGTGCTGCCGGAACTGCTCAAGCGCGGCGCCAAGCCGGATCTCGTCACGGACCAGACCTCGGCCCATGACGAGTACAACGGCTACGTGCCCGCGGGCATGACCTTCGAGGAATCCCTGGTGGCCCGCAAGACGGATCCCGAGAGCTACGCCAAGCGCGCCCTGGAATCCATGCGGGTCCACGTGGAAGCCATGCTCCAATTCCAGAAGAACGGCAGTGTCACCTTCGACTACGGCAACAACATCCGCGCCCAGGCCCAGCGGGTGGGCTGCCAGAACGCCTTCGGCTTCCCGGGCTTCGTGCCCGCCTTCATCCGCCCCCTCTTCTGCCGCGGCATCGGCCCCTTCCGCTGGGTGGCGCTATCCGGCGATCCCGAGGACATCTACGTCACCGACCAGGCCATGAAGGAGCTCTTCCCCCAGAACTCGGGCATGATCCACTGGCTGGAGCAGGCCAGGTCGCGCATTGCCTTCCAGGGGCTCCCGGCCCGCATCTGCTGGATCGGCGCGGGCGAACGCCATCTAGCCGGCCTGAAGTTCAACGAGCTCGTCCGCACCGGCAAGGTGAAGGCCCCCATCGTCATCGGCCGCGACCACC
>DCFP01000043.1:20586-23406 GCA_002319925.1 Holophagaceae bacterium UBA1801
GCCGCGACCACCTGGACAGCGGCTCCGTGGCGAGTCCCAACCGCGAGACCGAGGCCATGAAGGATGGCTCCGATGCCGTCTCCGACTGGGCCTTCCTCAATGCCATGACCAGCGTCGCCAGCGGCGCCTCCTGGACCAGCATCCACCACGGCGGCGGCGTGGGCATGGGCTTCAGTCAGCATGCGGGCGTCGTCATCGTCGCCGATGGCACCGAGCGCGCCGACCGCTGCCTGGCCCGTGTCCTCTGGAACGACCCCGCCATGGGCGTCTTCCGCCACGCGGACGCGGGCTACGAACTGGCGCAGGAACATGCGAATAAGATCGGATTGCATGTCCCAATGCTCCAGTAGAGGCTTGGCCACCAAGCATGTCGGTACGGATGCGGATTGAAGGCCTGAGAATGGCGGCAGCCATTCGAAGAGGATAGGGCTGCATGTGCCCTTGGACCTCTAACAAGTCGCGTCGTCCAGTCCACTGCTAAGTGTCGAGTACCTGCCTCAGCACAGGGACATCCGTTTTCATGAACACCTGTGAGACTCCCGTTGGGACAATCGCGATTCTCTAGAATTGGCTCAATGCCGCTTCCAGCCTGGAGCTGACTGCCCTTACGGACTCTCGATCCTTTGCGAGCAGGAATCCCGTGACGAGATGTTTGCCATGAGCCAAGGTATGTTTTTCCGCATTGAATACGCGGGTGGGTACGAGCCAGCCATCCCGGATAGGGGCTTCGAGCCGGGTTGACAGCTCCTTGAATGTGCCTGAGAAGGCTCCATGAAAAGAGAGGCTCACCGGAAGCCCCGCGCGCTTTGCGGCGGAATCGTGGAACAGGACCTGGGGCGTCGAGGAATTGAACCGGAAATTCGGATCAAAGACGATCAATCTCCCATCGGAGGCAAGGCCGATGTCGAGGCCCGCGATCCCGCGAAAGCCGAGAACCCGCGCGTTTTCGCCGATGGCGGTCGCCAGTGACCTGGCGGCTTCGGGCATCGCGCGGTCAGGGTCGATGATGCTTCCGGATTGTTTCGCCGGGGCAGAAAAGAGCTGTTCCGCGCCGCCC
This sequence comes from Holophagaceae bacterium UBA1801, assembly GCA_002319925.1. Taxonomy (GTDB): domain Bacteria; phylum Acidobacteriota; class Holophagae; order Holophagales; family Holophagaceae; genus UBA1801. Next base: position 21,644 of record DCFP01000043.1, read on the forward strand.
AAACAGATCGTTCCCGCTTCATTGACCGCGATCCCCGCGCACCAGCATATGGACAGCTCCACGACCTCTTCTGCGATGACCGAAGAAATGCCATCGCGATGTTCCATGAACCATGCCCGCGCGGTCTCGAAGGAGGCTCGGTCGGGGCAATGATGCACGGCATATCCCCAGCCCGTGGCAGTGCCGCCGGAGGATTTCAGGAACAGTGGCCCGGGGGGTTCGAAGCGGGCCAGTTCCTCGTGGGTCAATACCGTGCGCTGAGCAAGATGGCCACTAGTTACCAGTTTTTCCAGGTTCCCCTTGGCATTCAGGAATTGATACAGATCCGGCGAAACAAGTTGCGCATTGTCCGGGAAACGCCCCGCGGATAACGGATACGGCCCGAAGAGCCGCCTACCCTCTGCGATCAGTTGATCGGCAATGGCTTCAGCCTCCAGTTGAGTCCGATAGGTCCGCGTGTCCTCGGTCACCTCCATGCCTGCCTGCCGGTACATGGCCAGCACCTCAGGTCCAGCGCCTGCCTCGTGGCGGATGGTCGTGCACGCATTGAGAAGCCCCGGAAACATCGAAGTGACCGTATCGAGCTGCAAGGCTGTGAATCCCAGCATCCTGGTCTGCCTCAGGTCGGTACGCGCCATGTAGACCGATCCGGCCGGATACAGTGACTCCGGTGGGATCGATGGAACCAGTTTTGTGGTCATTCGCCCTCCGGGAGCATTTCGTCAAGCCCTCCGGCCAGGTGGCGGAGCCTTGGTGTATCGGGGCCTGTCGTGATCGTAGGGGTTTTATTGATGTCCAGCAGGATTGGTTTTCCATCCACCATCACATAGTCGAATTTCCCGAAGTCCCAGCCATTCGCATCTCGGAATGCCACGAGTTCCGATGGTGGATCCTCGAGAAATTCATGCCCCAGGATGGCGCGAGCCTTTACCACGGGCCGATCCGAAAACAATCGGTAGGTGTAGCCGCGTTTCCCGAAGAAGACCCAACCCCGCAAGCAGTACCTACCCTGATCCATTTCCGGCACGAAGCGTTCGACGATCAACGAAGGGTCGGCCCATACCCAGTCCGGGACTTCGGAAAGCCGCGGCAGCACGGGGTAGGTCCCCTCGGGAAGCATGCGAGCCATCCGCCAGGATCGCTTGGCCCATTCGCGGCGCTTGCGTGCGAACCACCCATGGGAACCGCCGTTCCATTCCGGATCTCCATAGCAATTGAGATTGCTCTTCACGATCACGGCCCCTTCCCAGGAATCCCCGGGTGCAACCATCATCGTGGAGAATCGCTTCTTCGAAATGTCGAGGATCCCGCCGTTCAGGAAACGCCGGCCCGACGGATTCGCAGGAACCAGCTCAGGCTCGATCTTTGTCCTATCCATATGAAGAATCGCAAGATCCAGAGCAGGATCGATGTGCTTTACCGGCCCGCTGGTGATGCGATCTCCCGCTTGGTTCCAATGCCAGGCGAGCAATGAGATCAGGTAAATGTCCCATAGAGGCGAAGTTGTATCCGTGGCGATGTGAATGGATCGGTGCATTCTCTTGTTCTCACGGCTGTCACAGGACAGACTGCATTCAATCTATAATCAGTGAGGTTCGCTGATCAATGCCCGCCGCGCCCTGAACATACGATTTGAATGCATTTTCCCACCAATGCCCGCGCCGAAAATCATTGGTCACGATTCTAGGGAGTGAGGATGATCCAAGGGCCCAGTGAACTCGAACTCTCCGAAACGGCCATGCGTTCCATGGTGGAGAAGGCGC
>DCFP01000020.1:0-17512 GCA_002319925.1 Holophagaceae bacterium UBA1801
GTCGGCGTTGCAGATGATGTACTTCATGTCGCTCGGCTGCTGGCGGCAGAGTTCCCACTTCCGTGCGGTGGGGAAGCCCGCGCCGCCGCGGCCTCGCAGGCCGGCGCGCTTGACTTCATCGATGACCTGCTCGGGCGTGTAGGACTTCAGCACCTTGCCCAGGGCCGAGTACCCGTCATTGACCAGGTAGTCGTTGATGGAGGTCGGATCGAGGCTGCCGTTGGCGCCCAGGATGACGCGCATCTGTTTCTTGTAGAAGGGGACGTCCTGCTCGCGGAGGATGCGTTCGCCCGTGGCCGGATCGATGTACTGAAGGCGCTCCACCACACCGTTCTCGATGCAGGTGACGCGCACGAGCTCATCGGCGTCCTCGCCCTTGACCTGCACGTAGAAGATATTCTCGGGCCGTACCACAACGATGGGTCCTCGCTCGCAGAAGCCGTGGCAACCCGTGACCTTGACTTCGATCTTATCGGCGAGTCCGTACTTTTCCACCGCAGCCTTGAGCGCGGTGACGAGGCTGATGGAACCCTGGGCATTGCATCCCGTTCCGCCACATACGCAGATGCGGACCTTGGACGGATCGTAAGCGGCTTTGAGAGACTCTCGGTATGTCTCAAGCTGCCTTTCATCGACGAATTTCATCATGGCTAGTTCTCCTTGGCTTCGGGAACGGCCGCGCCGGCCTTGTGGCGGCATTCCTCTAGGATCTTGCCGATCTTGGCCTGGGTGACCTTGGGGAAGAATTCGCCGTTGATGGTGATGGCGGGAGCGAGCGCGCAGGCGCCCAGGCAGGCCACGACTTCAAGGCTGAACAGACCGTCGCGGGAGGTCTGCCCCGGCTCGATGGCCAAGGCCTTCGTCAGCAGGTCCAGGGTCTTCGCGGAGCCCTTCACGTGGCAGGCGGTGCCTCGGCACACCATGACGTGGAACTTCCCTTTGGGCTGGAAGCGGAACATGTTGTAGAAGGTCGCGACGCCGAAGATCTTGCTGGTGGGCAGGGCCAGGGCCTTTCCAACCTTGGTGATCGACTCCTGCGATAGGAATCCTTCCGAATCCTGGACTTCCTGGAGGATCGGGATCAGGTGGTCCCGCCCGGCGTTCGGGTGCTCCCTCAGAATGGTCTCAACGCTTTTAACGGTCGGCATGCCGTCTCTCCTTTGGCGCGTTGGCGCGGTTATTAGTGAAAAAAGCGACTCTTTCTAAAGCACTGGTGACGTCGATCTCCTCGAGAGCGACGCCGACGGGAATGCGGATGGGCACGGGTGCGAAGTTCATGATTCCCTTCACGCCGGCTCGGACGAGCCGGTCCGTGACCCGCTGGGCTTCGGAGCCCGGCACGCAGAGGATGGCGATGCGGATGTCCTCCCGCCGCAGGATCTCCTCCGCCGCGTCCATGGAGTGGCAGGGCACGCCGTTGATCATGCGGTTGGATTTGGAAGGGTCCTCGTCGAAGGCTGCCACGATCTTCAAGGTGGCCCGGCGGCTTTCGAGGAAGGTCATCAGGGCTCGGCCGAGATTTCCCGCGCCCACAATGGCCACGTGATGCAGCTTGCTGGCGTCCAGGATCTCGTTGATGTACTTCACCAGCTCGGAGATCTCGTACCCGTAGCGCGGCACCCCGTAGTAGCCAAGGCACATCAGGTCCCGCCGGATCTGGGAGGCGGACAGCCCCATCATCGCGGCGAGTTCATGGGAGAAGATGTGGGTTTTCTCCTTGGGGAAATACTCGGTCAGCAGCGCGCGGTACCGCGTCAATCGCCCCAGGACCTTGTTCGAGATGTTCATGGATCATCCAATGACGTGAACAAATTCACAACGTTCCATTCTGTAACGAATAGTCTCAACCCAATCCGTAACGGACGTCAACCCCTTTCATTACTGAAAATAGTTACGTTTATTAGTTTCATATATCAATATGGTCGAATTTCTTCAAATTCGCCTTGTACGACCATGATTGATATGGATATTTCCGCTTTTATCTATTATTGTAATCAAGTTATCGTAATTCTTCGGAAGCCGCATATTTACTATTTTTTATGGAGTTTGACCCGCCGGACTCGGGCCCTTGTGCAGAGAAATTTCTGCAACACGACTCGAAATCCACGGATCAATCCTCGCCGTATTTACCCGTGATACGCCCTACTCCTGCGGGCTGTTGCGGCGTTTCTTAGGCGTTCCCGTCCGGCTGGTGGTGTAGAAGGCGACGCGCTCCAGCGCGCTGGTCACATCGATCTCCTCGAGCGCAATGCCCACCGGAATGCGGATGGGCACCGGCGCGAAGTTCAGGATGCCCTTGATTCCAGCTATGACGAGACGGTCCGTGACACGCTGGGCCGCCGATCCTGGAACGCACAGGATCGCGATGGTGATGCCCTGGTGTTTCATGATTTCTTCTGCCCGGTCCATGGCGTAGCAGGGCACGCCGTTGATCAGACGGTTCGCTAGCTGCGGATCGTCATCGAAAGCCGCGACAATCTTGAGTGTGGCGCGGCGGCTGCCCAGGAAGGACATCAGCGCCCTGCCCAGATTGCCTGCGCCAACCACCGCGACATGGTGGACCTTGCTGGCGTCCAGGACATCGTTGATGTGGTGGATGAGTTCCTTGACCTCGTAGCCATAGCGCGGAACGCCGAAATAGCCCAGGCACATCAAGTCGCGCCGGACCTGCGAGGCGGAAAATCCCATCATGGTGGCCAGCTCATGGGAAAAGACGTGCAGCTTGTCCTTGGGGAAATACTCCGTCAGCAGCGCCCGGTAGCGCGTCAGCCGTCCCATGACCTTGCTCGAGATGCTCATCCTGGTCCCTGAAATGTGAATCCATTCACATCGTTCAGATGAAGAACGATTATGAAATCTTTGGGTGATCGTCAACCTCTCATCATTACAGAAAATTCCCAGGTCGCTTCATCGATGAATCCTATGCATCGAGCTGTGGAATTTATCGTTTCCATTGACCGGGAGCATCCTCCATTCCTGGACTTGTCCTGCACAGCAGGGCAGCGCACCTCCGAAGCATTCATCCCATCTGCACGTTTTTGAGATCTTGAAGAATGTTCCGATAGGTAGGTAGGCGACCGCCTTCTCCTTTCCGTGGCCCGTGACTCAAATCCAGAAACTGATCGAACTCGGCAACCAGAACCGGAAGTCCAAGGACTTTGCGGCCGCGTTGACCCATTTCCAGCAGGCCCTGGAACTGGATCCTGACCACCGTGCTGCGCTCCTCGGGCTGGGTGATGCCCATCGCGGCCTGGGGGACTTCGAGGGCAGCCTGCAATGCTGGATGGCCGCCATCAAGGAGCATCCCAAGGACGTCCCGACTCTCACCCGCATCGCGGATGCCCACAAGAAACTGGACCATCGGGAACTGGCCGTCGAGTATTACCAGAAGGCCTTGAGCCTGGAAGGCTCCAACCGCTATGCGCTCATGGGACTGGGAGACCTCTACTACAAGGAACAGCGCTACAAGGATGCGCTGGTCCCCTGGGAGAAACTCCTGCAGATCGACCCGCGGCTCATCAACATCATCACCATGGTCGGAAACATCCACCGCAAGCAGCACAACTTCGAAAGGGCGGTGGACTATTTCGGCGCCGCCGTCAAGATCGCACCCCAGAACAACTACGCCATTTTCGGTCTGGCCGACGCCCTGCGGGGTCTCGGCCGCTACGAGCAGGCCGCTCCTTACTGGGACGCGATCGTGGCCGCGGATCCCAACAACAAGCAGGTCCTCACCCGCGCCGGGGATTGCTACTTCCGGCTGGGAAACCTGGAAAAGGCCGAGGAGCTCCTCAAGCGGGCTTTGACCCTCGGATACGAAGTCTCGGCGCTGATCGGCCTTTCGCGCATCCAGCGGCAACAGCGCAAGTTCGATCTCGCCATCCAGAACTACAAATGCATTCTGGAACACGACCCGGAGGATGCGCGCGCCAAGGCCTTGCTTGGCGAGACCCTTTCGGAAGCCGAAGGCCAGGATGAAGGCCTGAACTACTTAAAGCACCAGCAGCAGACGCACCGCGGATCCAAACAGATCAAGAGCGCCATCCGGCGGGTGTCCTCCCACCCATGAACCTTACCGGATCAGGAACTGTTCCTTCAGCCTGGCGAGGAATCGCCGGCTGATCGGAACGGCCTTGCCCGATTTCGTCTTCAGGCCCGCCGACGCTGGGTCCAGCCGCACGATCTCGTCGATCTGCTTCACGTTGACCAGGTATTGCTTATGGCAACGGACGAGTACGGGCGCCTTCGTCTCCAGCACGGTGAGCGTCAGTTCCGTCAGGAACTCTCCCGCTTGCGTGACCACGTGAACACCGCTCTCGCTGGAATGCACGAACTCGGCATCGGCAATGTCGATCAGCTTGATGCCGCGGGAACAGACGCAGGGGATCCGCTCGATCATGGGACCCCCGAACGAGGGCTTCCTGCCTTCTTTGAGGTATCGCTTCAATTTCTCAGTGGCCTTGGCCAGCCGCTCAGGCTGGACGGGCTTGAGTAGGTAGTCCAGGGCGTTTTCCTCGAAGGCGCGGAGGGCATACTCGTCGTAGGCTGTCACGAACACCACGCATGGCATGAGGCCGGGCTCGATCATGCCCAACAGCTGGAAACCACCCACTTTCGGCATGTGGATATCCAGGAAGAGCACCTCTGGCTTGACCTCCTTGATGACATGCAACGCCTGGACCGCGTCCGAGCAGGTTCCCACGATCTGGTACTCGCCGGTTTCGTTGAGCAGCGCTTCGAGCTCCTCCCGAACATGGCGTTCATCATCCACGATCAGCGCGCGCATCAAGGCCGGACCTCCGCGCAGGGAATGACGATGGAAACGCAGGTCCGCTCATTGGGCACGCAGGAGATGGAGATGCCCGAGGCTCCGCGAAGCAGGTTCTTGATGCGCTTTTCCACGATGCTGAGCCCAAGGCCGCCGCGCTGCTGATCGCGCTTCTCCAGGTAGGTGCCCGCGTCATCCTCGATGTCGATGCGGGCCGTCTGGTCCTGCCAATATCCATGAATCCGCGCCACGCCTGGTTCCAGCTTGTCGGCGATGCCGTGCTTGATGGCGTTCTCCAGCAGGGGCTGGAGGGTGAAGGTAGGCAGCATGACCTGCAGCATGGAAGGATCCACGTCGACTTCCACCCGTAGGCGCTCCTCGAAACGGGCCTTCTCGATCTCTACGTAGGAGTTCGCGTGGGCCAGTTCCTCTTCCAGCGTGGACAGCTCCGGATTCCGCTTGAGGTTCATGCGGAAGAAGTTGGAGAGCTGGTTCAGGAGACCTCGGGCCCGGTCGGGATCCCGCCGGAGGATGGCCTGGATCGTGGTGAGCGAGTTGAACAGGAAGTGCGGGTTCACCTGGGCCCGGGCCAGTTTCAGCTCAGCCAGGGTCAGCAGGTTCTTCTGCTCCTGAAAGCGGGCGCGGAGCAGTTGGCCCGCCAGCAGATCCGCCAGGCCCTCGCCGAGACTGCGGTTGATGGCCAGGAAACGTTTGCGGCCTGGTTCCAGCAGTTTGATGGTCCCGATCACGTCTCCGTCCACCTGGAGCGGGATGACCAGCAGCGACCCCAGGGGACACGCCGGATTGTGTTCGCAACGGTAGTGTTCATGCACGCCATCGAGGAAGACGATTTCGCCGGAGGTAATGGCGCGCCGGCAGTCCGCAGCCAGTTCCGCCCCCGGCTGATGGTGGTCCGCACCCATGCCCACGAAGGCCAGTACATGTTCCGTATCCGTGATCGCCACGGCGCCGACACCGGTCTCCTCCTGGATGATCCTGGCCAATTCCGCGGCAACTTCTTTGCCGAAGCCCTTGGCGAGGAGGCTCAAGGTCCGCTCGGCGATCCGGAGCGTCCGCGCCGTCGATGCCGCCCCCACACGGTCGTAGATGTTGCGGCGATCGCGCAGGATGCTCATGAACAGCGCCGCCCCGGCCGAATTGGCGAAGATCATGGGTACCGCGATGACCTTGACCAGTTCCCAGGCATCATGAAGCGGCCGGGCCACCAGGAGAACGATTCCCATCTGCATGGATTCGAGGGCGATCATGGCCAGCATCGCCGTCCACGGATGCAGGGAACGCTCGGGCGTCGACCGGCGCGCGAAGTAGAGATGTACGAGCCCGGCCACCAGACCTTCGGCCGTGGTCGAGATGCCGCAAGCCAACGCGGTGAATCCGCCGAAGAAATAGCGATGCAACCCTCCCGTCAAGCCCACGGCTCCGCCAAGGAACGGCCCTCCGATGAGGCCTGCGAGCACAGGGCCGATGGCGCGAGTGTTGGCCAGGGCCCCATTCACCGGCAGAGAGAGATAGGTCCCGCCGATGGAGATGGCTGAGAAGAACAGGTAGAGCAGAAGGTAGTCTCGCCGTGAGAGCGCGTCCATCCTGCGCAAGCGGAAGGCCGGGGAGTTGCAGTACACGTACGCGACAAACAGGAAAAAGGACATGATCTCGACGAGAGAGAAGAGCAGCTTCATCGCGATGTACCCCTGAGGTGTTTCCAAGATACCGGGATCTCGCTTCAGCATTCTGGAATCGCATGGGCAAGACACTCTGATCACGACCGGTCAGACCCAGAAATCGACCGGAGGGGAACTCCCTGAAACCGGTCGGACAACTCGTCCGCGCCGATAAAGGCGAAGCAAGGATCATGGCCTGATCCAGCAATCATCTCCGCCTTTCCCCGAAACCCCTCATGGCAAGGAGGCTGCAGACCATGAACTCCGTGACGCTCGTCATCATCGCGTTGCTCTTCTTCGCGCTGGCTTACCGCTACTACGGCGCGTTCATCGCGGCCAAGGTGCTGGCCCTGGACGACAAGAGAACCACGCCCGCCCACAGCCTCAACGATGGCCAGAACTACCACCCCACCAACAAGTGGGTACTCTTCGGCCATCACTTCGCGGCCATCTCCGGCGCAGGCCCTTTGATCGGCCCCGTGCTGGCGGCCCAATTCGGTTATGCGCCCGGATTCCTCTGGATCCTGCTGGGTGCGGTCATCGCGGGCGGCGTCCACGACATCACCATCCTGGTGGCCTCCATTCGCCGCAACGGCAAGTCCCTGGCCGAAATCGCCCGGCACGAAATCAGCCCCTTCGCGGGCCTGGTGGGATCCATCGCGATCCTGATCATCATCGTGCTCGCCCTGGCGGGTCTGGGCCTCGCGGTGGTGAACGCCTTGCGCGAAAGTTCCTGGGGCACTTTCACCATCGCCATGACCATTCCCGTGGCCTTCTTCGTCGGGCTATGGATGTACCGCATCCGCAGGGGTCACATCGCCGAGGCCAGCGTCATCGGCGTGATCGGAGTCCTGGCCGCGCTCATCCTCGGCGGGATGGTGCCCGGCTCGCACTTCGCTCCCTACTTCACCCTGAGCCGTGAGGGCATCATCATCGCCATCGCGGGTTACGGTTTCATCGCATCCGTGCTGCCCGTGTGGATGCTCCTGTGCCCCCGGGACTACCTGTCTTCCTATCTGAAGATCGGGACCATCTTCGCGCTCATCGCCGGTGTGTTCATCGTCCACCCCGAGCTGAAGATGCCCGCCTTCACGCCCTATGTGCATGGCGGCGGTCCCGTCTTCGCCGGCAAACTCTTCCCCTTCCTCTTCATCACCATCGCCTGTGGCGCCATCTCCGGCTTCCATTCCCTGGTGGCTTCGGGAACGACACCCAAGATGAGCAACCTCGAGCGGGATGCCCTGCCCATCGGCTACGGCGCCATGCTCACCGAAGGCCTCGTCAGCATCATCGCGCTCATCGCAGCGTGCTCCCTGCACCCGGCGGACTACTTCGCCATCAACGTGCCCGCCCAGAATTTCGCGGCCCTTGGCATGACACCGGTCAACCTCGGTCAGTTGTCCACGCAGGTGGGAGAGCAGGTGGCGGGACGCCCTGGCGGCGCGGTTTCGCTGGCGGTGGGCTTCGCCCAGATCTTCGCGGGAATACCGGGACTCAAGTACCTGATGAGCTACTGGTACCACTTCGCGATCATGTTCGAAGCCCTCTTCATCCTCACCACCATCGATACCGGAACCCGCGTGGCCCGCTTTCTGGTCCAGGAATTCGCGGGACGCATCTGGCAGCCCATGGAGCGCACAGACTGGCTGCCCGGAACGCTCTTGGCCACCGGACTCGTGGTAGCCGCCTGGGGTGGCTTCATTTTGACGGGCAGCATCGCCACCATCTGGCCCATGTTCGGCGTGGCCAACCAACTCCTGGCGGCCGTCGCCCTGGCCGTGGCCACAGCGGCCATCCTGAACGCCGGCAAGAAGCAGTACGTCTGGGTCACGCTGGTGCCACTCGCCTTCGTGGCCGTGACCACGCTGTATGCAGGTTGGTGCAACATCTTCCAGATCTATATCCCCTTGTCCCACGCGCCCGGCAAATTGCTGCTGGGTTGGCTGAACGCGAGTCTCACGGCCGTCATCCTTCTCTGCGCCGTCGTCGTGCTCATCGAGACGGTTCGCAGGGCTTACAAGGTGCTGGCACAGGAACACTACACGAGGAAGGGGCAGCGGGTCGCCGTCAAGGATGGCTTCCCCGAGGAGCCTCTCACCTACGGCGAGGCCTGAAGCCACTTCGCCATTCCAGCGGGAAGGATGGGCTGCAGCCCCACCCTTCCCGCTTCTTGTACCCGCGCCCCACCTGAGCTAGACTTGAGCCACTCCGCGAGGCTCCCATGCGAACCCTGATGTTCTTCCCTCTGGTCTCCGTTGTGCTCGTGGCCCAGCAGGTTCTTCCCGTGGATGCGCCCATCGCGCGGGTGCGCCTGCACCCGGACGAGGCCTGGGTGACCCGTGCGGCGAGGGTGCATTTGTCCGCGGCCGGGACATTCAAGGTCCAGCTGGAATCCCTGCCCAACGGCTTGCGGGTGGAGGATCTCCAGGCTGCGGCCAAGGGGCCGTCCGGCCTGCGTCTAGGAGACATCTCCGTCGCCAGCGATGTGCGAGTGGTCACGGAAACGCCGGAGTGGAAGAAGCTGGAAGCAGAGCGCGATGCCTTGCGCGAGAAGCGCGACACGCTGGAAGCCCAGGGTGAAGCGGCTCAGCAGGAATTGGTCTTTCTGAAGGGTCTGCAGGCCGCCCACGACAAAGAACTTTCCGGCCGCATGATCTACGCCGTTCCAAACCCCACGGGGATCGTGGAGCTTGGCAAGAGCCTCCAGAGCCGCATGTCGGACCTGCTCATCGCGGAACGGAAACGGAAGCGGGAGCTCGAAAAACTCAGCCAGGAGGAAGGCCGCATCAATGCCGAATTCCAGAAGCGGGCCAGCGAACGGCGGACCGCTCCCAGCCGTGTGACCATCGAGATCACCTCTGCGCAGGAAGGCAACGTGGATCTGGAGTTGAGCTACCGCGTGCGGGCCGCCCGCTGGAAGCCGCTCTACGAAGCCCGGCTTTCCGAGAACCGCAAGAAGCTCGATCTGGTTCTGTATGCAGCGGTGACCCAGAACACGGGCGAAAGCTGGCAGGGCGTACGCCTTGAGATCAGCAATGCGCGCCCCAGCCGTAGCCTCGCGGTTCCTGTCTATTCCGCGGGCCAATCCGTGGATTGGGTGAAGCAGCTCCCTCCGCCGGTCTACCCAGTCATGGCCGCTCCGGCACCGCCGCCCGCGCCCAAACAGATGGAAAACCGATTGAGCGCCTCGCAGACCATGGCTTTGGGGGATTTGCAGCGCCTAGCCCCAGCTGAGGAAGCGGTGGAATCCTCCGCCAGCGTAATCGAAGAGGCCTCGGGGCTCGCCGCCACGTTCCTGGTGGATGGCGCCAAGGATGTCCCCTCCGACAACGAGCCCCACCGGTTCAAGGTGCAGGCCAAGGATGTGGAACCTGCCCTCACGGTGTTCACGACTCCTCGCCTGGATACCACGGCCTATCTCCTGGCGCGCTTCACCGCTCCGGGCGGCCTGCCGCTCTTCCCTGGATCGCCGGTGGTGAGGTTCGCGGGCAACCAGCGGCTGGGCGAAGCACCCCTCGCGATTCCGGCTGCGGGCCAGCCCTTCTCCCTCGGCTTCGGCCCCCACAAGGGCGTTCGCGTGGCTTTCCGCCGCGTGGATAACAAGCTCGAGGAAGTGGGCGCCTTCAGCAAGGAGCGCCAGTGGTCGCTACGGGAGCAGATCGAGTTGGCCAACGATGGCAACGAGGCCCTGATCATCGAAGTGCAGGATCGCATCCTCAAATCCGCCAGCGATCAGGTGAAGATCAACCTCCAGCCCGACTTCACCGGCGGATGGACGGAGGCGGTTCCCGGCGTGCGCAGCTGGAAGTTGACGCTGGCGCCCAGCGAGACCAAACGTGTGGAAATGCCCCTCACCATCCGTGCTCCCAAGGACGGCGTGGTGACGGGCCTGGGAAACATCCTGCCCAACGAGGACTGAACCTTCATGACCCAGCCCCGCCACTGGAACCGCTTCCTAGCCCGCCTGCGGCGCCTGCCGCTGCGGCTGAGGCGAGTGCTTCCTGGAGGCACGGAGGGCCTGCATCCCAGCAAGATCAAGGGCTCGGGACTCACCTTCGTGGAGAACCGCCCGTACGTCCCAGGCGATGATCCCCGCGCCATCAACTGGCCGCTTACCGCCCGCGTGGGCGAGCCCATCGTGAAACGCTTCGAATCCAGCCGTGAACTCATCCTCTGGCTCGTCGTGGATCCATCGCCCTCCATGTTCCTGGGTGATCCCGTGAGCCCCTTGCGCTGGGCCCTGGAGATCAGCGGAGCCGCCATGGCCACCATGAATGCGGGCAAGGATCGGCTTGGCTTGATGATCCCTGGCGACGGCAGGATTCCACCCCTGCGAATCATCCCAAGGCGAGGCCGCGTGGCGGGACTCCATCTACTGGAAACCCTCGTGGAGCGCGGTCCCGCGATACCCACTCCGGAGAGCTGGCAGCAGGCCATGGGTCGCTGGGGAGAACACGGCAAGGGACACCGCATCTGGATTCTCAGCAATGGCGCGGGTCTGCAGGGCCTTGCGCCCCTGATCAAACCCCTGGCAGCCCGCCATCGCGTCGTGTGGTTCAGGCCGGAAAACCCCCTGCTGAAGCATGCACCGAACTGGCCGGAGCCGGGTTTCCCACTCACCGTGGAACGCCAGATTTGGAACCTGCACGAAGACCCCGTCCTCAAACTCGGCGCCTGGCTCAAGGGCGGTGGGGCATGACCAGGCTGCTTCCAGCCTGCGGGAGGATCCTTGCGGGAGGCATGTTGGCTTGCCTTGCGAGCGTACTGACCGCCGCGCCGGTCTGGAAAGCCCCACAGGAAATGCCTTTCGGAGAGCTGTCGATCCTGGAGATCCGGGAAGTGGATCCAACTCAGCCCGCCCTTCCCCGGCCTGGCGACGAGAAGCTCGGGCCGCTGGATCTGCGCGGCGTGGAACCCACCGCCGATGGACGTGGGTGGCAGCTCACGGTGCAGCCCATGATTCCTGGCATCGTGGTGATCCCGCCCGTGGATTTCGGCGATGGCCGTCAGTCCCCGGAACTGCGCATCCGCGTGCCCCGCACCGTTCCGTACCAGGCACCGTGGGTCGGTGTCGGCGGCGGACAGGGAGACGTGATTCCCTACATCCCCTTCCCCTGGGCCTGGGCGAGCCTCGTGCTCCTGCCCGTGGCGGCCATGGGCTGGTGGATCTGGCGGCGATGGCTGCGCTCAGCCCCGGCCCGCGCCCGGCACCACTCCCTCAGCCTTTTCAGGCACCATTGGCCACCCCCATCCTCGGAGCGTGAAGTCCTGGATGCGGCCCACAACCTGGGTCGCAATCTGCTGGCTGCCCATTTCGGCGAAGAGGCACGCAGCTGGGGAACCCCTGAGTTCAACGGTCGGCGGATGGAAGTCTGGAGCACGTGGACCCAGAGCCTGGATGCGGCGCGCTTCTCCCGCACGGAACCGCCCTTCCCGGCCCTTGAGGATCTCCTGAAGGCGCTGGAGGAGCGGCCATGATCGAACTCCGCTTCCCGTACCTCCTGCTGCTGCTGATTCCGGCCCTCTGGTTCTCCTGGCGGGCGCCCTACCGCTGGGGCATCCCCCACGAACGGCCCACGAGCCATTTCGCGCGGTTCACGTCCCACTGGATTCCCTCGCTTCTCGCATTGTTCCTCGTGATCGCCGCGGCCGGTCCCGAGTGGCGTGAGACGGCCTGGGGCCGGGCACCCGTGGTGGATTTCGCGGTGGTGCTGGATGGCTCCAGCTCCATGAAGGCTCTGGACGATGGCAAGGAAGATCGCTGGAGTGCCGCGCGACGCCTGTTGAAATCCTTCATCGCGGGACGCCCCGACGATCGCTTCGCCCTGGTCCTCTTCAGCGGACATCCCGTGACCCTCAGCCCTCTGACTGCGGACCACGTGCGCCTCTATACGATCCTCGACCGCCTTGAGCTGAGCAGCCGCGACGATGGCACGGCCATCGGTTCCGCGCTCATGACCGCCGTGCGGCGGCTTTCCGATAGCCCTGCCCGCTCCCGCGTCATCCTCCTGCTCACGGACGGCGCCCAGAACCGCGGACGCGTCACCCCGCTGGAAGCCGCCGAGGAAGCCAAGAGCCAGGGCATCCGCATCCACACCGTGGCCATGGGCGGCTCCGGAGAGAGCCTGTATCCCATCGAGGGGGGCGGTTTCGCCAAGCTCAAGGTGGAGACGGATCCCGTGACCCTCAAGCTGGTGGCACAGACCACCGGTGGCGAGGCCCTCGCCGCCGATGATCCGAGCGGCCTCGCCCGCAGCCTGTTGGCGGTGGATCAACTGGAGAAGACCGCCCTGCCCGTGGACCCGCCTTCGGAAGGCAAGCCACTGGCGAGCTGGTTCCTGATGGCAGCGGTTCTGTTGGCGCTGCCCCTGGCATTCGACCTGACACGCAAACGCGGAAAGCCGCGACCCGCTTGGCTGGAGCACACATGAAACCCAAAGGCCTGGAATCGTCCCCCCTGCTGCCGGTCGAAATACTCAACCGGGCCAGCGCGCTGCTGGTCGCACGGGAGGTCCGCCGTCCCCCGGAAACACTGGCCTTCCTCGCACAGCGCATCCTCAGCTGGTGGACAGCCATCAAGGGTGTTCCGAATTTCGAGGCTGCCGCGCTGAAATCCCTTGCCCGTGAATTCCGCGAGATGGCCTTCGATTGCCTCCCGGGCCGGAACCCGCGCTGGACGCCCAAGCAGCGGGCCCACGCCGAAGACTTGTTCCTGGATCTGGCCCGGCTCGCAGTGGATGGCCCGGAGCTGTCCCTGCCTGAAGTCCGTTTGGACCTGAAACCCATGGACCGGAGTCAGCTGGTCCGCTGGATCTGGAATCATCTGGACTACCACGTCTCGGCGCTCACCATCGGCCTCCTCGGCACACGCATCCTGGCCGTGAACCCCGATGATCCGCGCTTTGCAGCCCAGGCGAACCTGCGTGAACGGGTCGTGCAGATCACGGGCACGCTGGTAGCCCTTGCGTTGTACCTGGCCGGTGACCACGGCGGCGACATGCCCATGCAACAGGCCGCCACCACCGTGTCCGCGCTCCTCGATGGCTTGGCCGGATCTCTGGAGGAAGCCTTCGCCCTGGGCGACACGCGCGGCCGGTGGCTCGCCCGCTGCGGCGGCTGGCAACGCCCCGACTATCCCTGCCGCATGGGCGACTTCGGCCAGGCCATCAAGGGTCTTCCCCCGGAAATGCGCCCCGAATGATTCCCACTTTCACCCATCCCAGCTTCCTGATCCCCGCAGGGGTCCTGGTGCTGCTTGCCCTTGGCTTCGGCCTCTGGGCCCAGCTCCGGCCTGGGCAGGGTGTGCTCGTGGTGGGACAGCGGCCGGGCGTCCAGGGGCTGGGCATCGCGCTGGTGCTCGCCGGACTGGGAATCGGTCTCGCGGAACCGCGCTGGGGTGTGCCCGAGATCGCCCGCCTGGACGTGCATGTGGTGGTGGACGCCAGCCGCTCCATGTTGGTGAACGACTGCGACGGCAGCACCCGCTGGGCCGCGGCCGCGGCCATCCTGGACAAACTCTGGTCCCGGCCCGGCAACGGCGTGCAGTACAGCCTGGATCTCCTCACGGGCGATACGATCCCCCTGATGCCGCCCGGAGAAGATGCCGGACTTTTGCGCGATGCCATGAAGGCCGTGAAGCCCGGCGAGATCGGATCCCCGGGCACGAGCCTGGGACGCGGGATTCCGCAGATCGTCGCCACCGTGGAGAAGAAGGAACCCGCCGTGATTCTTCTCGTGAGCGATGGCGAAGAGACCTGGGAAAGCGGCAATGACGCCCAGCAGCGGGCACTGCAATTCCTCCAGGAAGCCAAGCTCCCGCTCTATGCCCTGCCACTGGGCGGTAGCACGCCCCAGCCCGTACCCGAGCAGGGCAACACAAATCCGCCCATGAGCACGGCGAATCCACAGATGCTCAAGGTCCTCGCGGAGGGCAGTGGAGGACGGCTCCTGGGTCCGGGCGAGGATCTGTACTCGCTGTTCCAGAAGCTGGCCAGTGGCCAGCAACCCCTGCCCTTGTCCCGTTCCTCGCAACCGGCGCATCCCGAGGCCGGTGCGTGGCTTGCCTTGATCGGATTGGGCCTCTGGCTCCTGGCAACCGGGAAACCGCTGCGGGCCTGGCGTTTAGCCTTGGGTCTGCTGCTTTGCTTCGGTTGGCAGCCCAAGGTTCATGCTGCGGTTCCCCTGCCCCAGAGCATCAAGGCCTGGGTCGCCCAGGAGGCCTTGGAACGCGGCGATCTGGACACGGCCCGCCGCTGGATTCCCCGGGGTGATCAGCCCAATCACCGTCTGCTCGCGGCCCGGATCGACCTGAAGGCGCAGGATTACCCCGCCGCCCTCGCGGTGCTCGCGCCGCTGACGGGCCAGGGCATCCCCAAGCCGATCCCCGCCTGGCGTGGGCCTGCATTGCTGCTTGCTGCCCGGGCCAGCATGGCCATGGATCACATCGACGACGCCAAGGCCTTCCTCCAGCGGTTATTGCGAGAAGAACCCGGCCGTCCCGAGGCCGTGCACAACCTGCAGACCCTCATCCAGGACAGCTCGCCCCCGCCCCCGCCGGATCCGAAAAAGCCCCCGCCACCCCCTCCCATCCGGCCCAGCATGGGCGCCCGTCAGGACGAGCTGGAGGGAATCCAGCAGAAGCTTCCGCCGAAACCGCCTCCAGGAGGCGTGAAGGATATCTGAACTCGCAGCACCCCTGCCTGCGAGCCTGCAAGCTTGAGACAACCGTTCACGTTCCTCTGGATCCATCCATGCCCTTCCTTCCCTTTTCAAGCAGGGCTTTCACGCTGTTCCATCGCGGGCTGATCGCGGCCGTTCTGTCGTTTCCAGGCCTATACCAGATCGCATGGGCTCATCCGCTTCCCGCAGCCAAACCCATTCAGAAGACGGCCGCCAGTGCACTGAAACGACAAGCCCGTTCCATTGAATCCATCACCCTACTCGACGAAAGCAACCATGTGGTGGGCAGCATGGACCCAACCCTCCTGGCCGCGACTAAAAAAGCCATCGCCCATGCCAGATTGAATTCCGACAGCGTGGCCGCGACACCCGCGCCATGGCATGCCCTGCTGCAGTGCACCCTGCGGCATGGAATGAAGGTTTACGCCCAGTTGATCTATGACCAAACCCTGCGCGTGCGTTACACCACAAATCTCGGGGACTTTGCTCCCACGCCCATCAGGCCCCGCACCGAACTGATCGTCGAATACGAGGATGGACGAGCCATCTGGGATTGGATCCAAGGGATACTCGGCCCAACCAGGGAAAAATCCTATTTCCTCCCGAACCCGTTTCCCTTACCCGGGGAAACGAAACCACCGTCCTAGCCTTTAGCAGGCAACAAGGGATTCGCTCTACTTGGTACCAAGCCACTTCGCGAAATCATCGGCTGTCTGGAAGGCGCCCACCTGCCGCCGCACTTCCTTGCCGTTGGAATCGAGAATGATGAGGGTCGGGTAGGCTTCCAGGTTGAACTGTTGCGCCAGCTTGGTACCTTCGGGCAAGGGCTTTCGGTCCTTGTATTCCACCATCACGGAAAGGGGCACGTATTTGGAAAGCGCCGCCTGGGCTTTGGGCGTGGGGAAAACCTGGGTCTTCAGATACTGGCACGGGGGACACCACTCGGCCCAGAGATCCATCATGATCTGCTTCTTCTCCGCCTGCGCCCGCTTCACCGCTCCGGCGTAACTCTCCTCCCATTTCACGGAAGCCTGCGCCATCAGGGGCGCGGCGACCAGCAGCAACGACAGCAAGGCTTTCATATACGCTCCGCGAAAGGGCCCAACTGCATCTGAGATGCCCCGCACCGGACCCCTGTTTGCGGACGTAGACTGGAAGTCCAAGAGGCCGCCATCAAATTCGCTGGAGACATGTTCGTGGAATCCATCACTCCCATCCGAGTCCGATATGCCGAAACCGATGCCATGGGCATCGTGCATCATGCGGTATATCCCATCTGGATGGAACTGGGTCGCTCGGATTTTCTGCGGCAGCTGGGCCAGAGCTATGCGGAATGGGAAGCCCAGGGCGTCCGCATGAGCGTGGGCGAGATCCAGGTGAAATACCGCGCTCCCGCCCGGTACGACGAACTGGTGGAGGTCAGGACCTGGCTGGCGGAGGCCGGGCGGCGGAAAGTCACCTTCGCGTACGAAATCATCCGGGACGGCGTGCGTCTGGCCGAGGGCAAGACGGTACACCTGGTCACGGGCCCCGATGGCCGCAGCCGGGTGATCCCGGATCACCTGCTGGAATTCATTGCTTCGGCTTTGGACCTTGGGGAGACAGGGAAATAGTGATTAGCTAGAGGGATGAGCACGCTGCCAATCCTCCGACTCTTCAACACCATGACCCGCAAGGTGGAACCCGTGTCGCCCGTCACGCCGGGTGTCATCACCCTCTACACATGCGGCCCCACGGTCTACAACTTCGCCCACATCGGCAACCTGCGGACGTTCCTGTTCCAGGATCTGCTCAAACGCACCTTCCTGGCGGCGGGCTACGAGGTGCGTCACTGCATGAACCTCACGGACGTGGATGACAAAACCATCCGGGACAGTCAGAATGACCTCCCCGCCGATGCCTCCAATGCAGCGCGCCACAGCGCCATGAGGGACCTGACGGAGAAATACACGGTCGCCTTCTTCGAGGATCTCGAGGCCGTGAAGATCCACCAGAAGAACTTCACCTATCTGCCCAGGGCCACGGAGTACATTCCGCAGATGATCGCCCTCATCCAGAGGCTGGAGGACAAGGATCTGGCTTACGTCCGCGAGGGCTCCGTCTACTACCGCATTTCCGGCCTGCCGAACTACGGCTGCCTGGCGCACCTCGACCGGGAGGGCATGAAGCTGGGTTCCAGCGTGGACGCCGACGAATACGAGCGCGATTCCATCACCGACTTCGTGCTCTGGAAAGCCACCAAGCCCGGCGAACCCTCCTGGGAAAGCCCCTGGGGACCTGGCCGTCCCGGCTGGCACATCGAGTGCTCCGCCATGGGCATGGAACTCCTGGGCGAGCGCATGGACATCCACAGCGGGGGCGTGGACCTCATCTTCCCGCACCACGA
>DCFP01000020.1:17777-30088 GCA_002319925.1 Holophagaceae bacterium UBA1801
GAACGAGATCGCGCAGAGCGAGGGCTGCCTGGACCACCCCTGGGTGAACATGTGGGTCCACGGGGAATTCCTGATGGTCGAAGGGGAGAAGATGTCCAAGAGCCTTGGCAACTTCTACACCCTGCGCGACCTCATGGAGAAGGGCATCGACCCCGTCACCTTCCGCTTTGCCATCCAGAGCAACCACTACCGCCGTCTTTTGAACTTCAGCTTCGAAGGCCTGAAGGCGGCCGATAACTCCCTGAAGCGCATCCGCATTTTCCGCAAGCGCATGGAAGATGATGTGGCGCCCGCGGGCCAGGGCACCTGGAAGGAATCCATCGATTCCCTCAAGCGCCTGGAAGTGGCCGAGGAAGCTTTCTGGGACGCCATGCTGGACGATCTCAACACGCCCGAGGCGCTGGCCGCGATCTTCACGCTGATCAGCGACATCAATGCCCAGGACGACCGTGTGGCCCTCACCCGCGAGGAACGAGACGCCGTGCTGGCCTTCCTGGACATGACCAACGAGATTTTCGCGGGCTGGCCCAAAGAAGAAGCCACCATCGATGCGGAAGTGGAAGCCCTCATCGAGCAGCGCCGCGCCGCCAAGGCCTCCAAGAATTGGGCCGAGGCCGATCGCGTGCGCGACCAGCTTAAGGCCATGGGCATCCTGCTCGAAGACCGCAAGGACGGCACCGTGGGCTGGCGCAAGGTGTGAGCTGCGTTTTCTAGACAGAAGCGCCGGAGATCATCCGCTTCAGGCGAGCGATTGGTTCGGGCAGGATCTCGCCATCGATGGCTCTCCCAAGCCTGACTGCGGTTCCGTAGTGGAAGTCATGAGGCGCAGCCGATTCCGCGATTCGCGTTATGTTCTCCAGGTTCAAGCCACCTCCGGCCATGATCCGAAGGTGGCCCGCGTTCTCGCGCATCCGGGCCAGCGTGGCGACATTGTCTTCGATTCGCCCTCGGCCTCCGGATGTGAGCACCGTACGGATGGGAGGATAACGGGCGAGGACTCGAATGGCTTCAACGGCGTCCTGTGCCACATCGATGGCGCGATGGAAGGTCACTTCAAGACCGCCAGCGACCGCGAGAAGGGCCTCGAGATTCTTCGTATCCACCCGGGCATGATCTTCCAGGAGGCCCAGCACGACACCGTTTGCGCGTGCTTCCCGGGCTGCGAGGATTTCCTCCTTCATGACCTCGAGGTCTTCCGGCGAGTAATGGAATCCCCGTGAATGGGGACGGATCATCACATTGACCGGAATTCGCACGGCCAAAACCACGCGCTTCATGAGCCCGAACCCCGGCGTCAGTCCTCCTTCCCCCAGCGCGGAAACCAGCTCGATCCGATCTGCGCCCGCGGCCTCGATCACGCGTGCCTCATCGGGCGTGACAGCGATGACTTCCAGCAAAGCGCTCATCTGCGGGGCACGTAAGGCAGGCTGGCCGCGGCCACGGCCTGGCCGACGCGACGGCTCTTCTCATCGGGGAGGAACAGCGAAACCCGCTCCGCCACTTCCGGGAATTCCGCCGTCAGCACTTCCTTCGCGCGGGCGAGGATGATCTCTCCGCCCGCTCCCGACGTGACGCGGCCGAGGATCATGGCGTGGCTGAGATCGTAGAATTCGGCGTACCACGGAATCGCATAGCCCAGGTAGACGCCGATGGTCTCGAAGATCGCCTGGGCGGCCAGATTGCCCTGCTTCATGCGCTCCTGCACGATCTTCAGCCGCTCGGGAAGACCGGTTTCCTCAGGAAAGGTCATGCCCGCTGGCTGGGACAACCGGTTCACGGCCTGTTGCGAGAAATACGTTGCGCCGATGCCGGGGTTGCCGGACCAGTCGTCGGTGCCAGCGGCGGGGTTCGCATCGATGGGAGCGAAGGCCAGTTCGTTCAGCCAGCCCGTGATGTGCCCTTCCTGATCGAGGTAGCCGACCGCCTCGCTGGAACCCATGGCGATCCCCAGAATGCCCTTCAGACCCAGCGAGATGGCTCCGGCCAGCGCCGTCACATCCCCATCGTTGATCACTTCAAGGGGAACGCCCCACTCCTGCTGCAGGCGGGGGAAGAGGGTCTCCACCTTCTCGAGGAAGTCCTCGCGGGGCACCGCCCGGAACAGGGAGGCCACGCGGATGCGGTTTTCTACGAGGATACCCGCGGAGCTGCCACCGATGGCATCCACCCGCGGCAGATGGGAAGCGGCCATTTTCAGGCCCTCGCAGATCCGGTCGTAGTGGTAGGCCGGGTCGGGCTGGTTCCGTGGGTCCCAGGGGATCTCGGTGCTGAAGACCGCTTCGCCCTCGCGCACGGCGGCGATCTTGTAGTCACTGGCGCCCAGGTCGAAGCCGATGCGGCAGCCTTCCAGATGGCCGCCGAGAGTCAAGGGTTTGGCCTTCGCTGGAGGCAACTGGTCCCTATCCATGATGCGAACCGCAAAGGGCTTGGCGAAGGCCTGTTCCATCAGTTTCGCGTCGAAAGCATGGGTGCCATCGGCGGTGTACTCCGCTGCCAGAGCGGAACACAACCGTGGCGGTCCTTGCAGGGACACCCGCCAGCCTCCCTGGGCCCAGAGCATGAAGTTCAGCACCCAGGAGGCATAGCGCAGATTGTCCTCGTCCCGGCCGGTGCCTTCGGGAAAGATCTCGAGGTCCTTCCGGGTGATGGATTCCGGACCCTGCTCCAGGGCGATGCGAAGGAGCTGGGAGCGTCCACCTTTCTTCAACGCCTGCCGGAAGTTGCGGGCACCGAGGGACAAGGGGCGGAAAGCGGGATCCAGGCGGGGAATCCTTTCCGGGATCACATCGAACAGGCTGTTTTCCAAACTTTGAGGATTCTGGGACATGGGCGCTCCGGACTGATTGAAAGTGGCCATTCGCATGCGTAATACCAGTAAAGTACCACACGAAGGGTGAATTGGGGGCTTTTCACGGGATCTTCACATACGCATTTTCATGTGGTTTTATTCTGGTATCATACACATCACGATAGCCCCCCAGGGAAGGAACCTTGAAAGGAAACGAATGAAGCGGCACCAGATCGAGGGAAATATCCTGACTCCCGCAGGCTGGGTGCGTGGCACGGTCCGGTTCTCGGACCGCATTCAGTCGGTGGAAGGAGAAGCCGTACGCGAGCCTGATGGCGAGCTTCCCGCGATCCTGCCTGGTTTCGTGGACCTGCACGTCCATGGCGGCGGCGGCGCGGACATCATGAACGGAGCCCAGGCGGTGATCACCACCAGCCGCATGCACGCCCGCCACGGCACCACGAGCATGCTGGCCACCACAGTGACGGCGGAACGCGCTGATCTCGAGTGGGTCTTCAACGACATCGGCCCGGCCATCCAGCAGCGAGAAAGCGGTTGTGCCCGCGTTCTCGGCATCCATCTCGAAGGACCCTTCATCAACGGCGAGAAGCTCGGCGCCCAGCCCGCCTTCATCCGGCAGGGCGATATGGAAGAGGTCCTCGCTCTGCATCAGAAGGCCCCGATCCGCGTCATGACGCTCGCGCCGGAAATGGAAGGGCATCTCGAATTCATCAAGGCCCTTCGCTCCGCGGGCATAATCCCCCAGATCGGCCACACCGCAGGCAGCTACGAGAACGGCGTGGCGGCGCTGGAAGCCGGAGCCTGCGGATGCACTCACCTCTTCAACGCCATGACCGGCATGTACCACCGCGCGCCTGGCATGGTGGCCGCAGCCTTGGCCCATGCCGAGTACTCGGAGATCATCCCGGATCTCTTGCACGTCCATCCGGGCGCCATTCGCACAGCCTTGCGGGCCATTCCGAAGCTCTACTGCGTCACCGACGCCACCGCCGGCGCGGGCATGCCCGATGGCACCTACACCTTGGGAACGCAGACACTGACGAAGTGCGGCGGCGGAGTCCGATTGGCCGACGGCACCCTCGCGGGCAGCACGCTCACCATGGACGACGCCCTGCGCAACCTCGTATCCATCGGCTTGACCCTGGCGGATGCGACCCATCGCGTTTCCACTTTTCCAGCCCAGTACCTCGGGCTCGAGGATCGAGGCCAGATCCAGGCCGGGTGCTGGTCCGATCTGGTGGTCATGTCCCCCGCCCTGCAACTCGTGAACGTCTTCGTGGAAGGAGAGTCCATTGATCTCAAAGATGCTTGAGGAGGCTCGATCCGCGCCCCAGGCCGTGGAAGCCCTGCTGGCGGCCAACCAGAAGGACTACGTGGCCCTCAGTGAACGGCTCCGGCGGAATTCCCCATCCGGCATCGTGACCATCGCCCGCGGCAGTTCGGACAATGCCGCCGCCTATCTAGCCTACCTCATCACCAAACGCACGGGCAGGCTCGTCACCTCCCTGCCCATGTCCCTGCTGACGCTGTACCACGCGCCCATCGCCACCGCAGGCTTGCTGGCCATTTCCATCTCCCAGTCCGGCCAGAGCCCCGATGTGGTCGAACCCATCGACCAACTGCGGAAGGGCGGAGCGACCACGGTGGCGCTGCTCAACGACATGACCTCCACCCTGGCCGCGACCGCCCAGTGGGTGCTTCCCTTGCACGCGGGACCTGAAGAGAGCGTTGCCGCCACCAAGAGCTTCGTGTGCAGCCTCGTGGCAGGCGCCCGTTTGGCGGCGAAGTGGAGCCATGACGAGCCACTCCTCGAGGGGTTGCGATCCCTTCCGGCCGCCCTGGAAGAGACCCAGAAGCACGACTGGTCCAGCGCCGTGGAGCCCCTGGCCCGTTCCGAGCGGCTCATGGTGATTTCCCGGGGCATCGGCCTCTCCATCGCCCAGGAATCGGCGCTGAAGCTCAAGGAGACCTGCGGGATCCAGGCTGAGGCGTTCAGCGCGGCGGAAGTCCGTCACGGTCCCCAGGCCTTGGTGGCCGAGGGCTACACGCTGTTCGCCTACGCCATGCGCGGGCCCGCGCAGAAGGAGATCGTCGCGCTCGCCGCCGAGATGCGCAACCGTGGCGCCAAGGTGATCCTGGCCGCGCCCGCCGATATCCCGGAGCGCGATCTCACCTTGGCCACCACGGCCATCGAAGACCTCGATCCAGTCACCGCCATTCAGAGCTTCTATCCCGTGGCAGAAGCGGTCTCCCGCCTGCGCGGCCGAGATCCGGACAACCCGCCCTTCCTGAAAAAGGTCACGACCACCCGGTGACTCTTGCATGGGTCTCGCTCCCGATCGTGCGGCATCCCAACTAGACTGACGTCTATTCTCACGGCATCAATGCGGCTCCCGATTTTTCTGAGGAGGCTCCATGCGAATTCTGGTCACGGGCGGCGCCGGTTTCATCGGCAGTCATTTCGTGGATCGCTTCATCGCCGAGGGCCATCAGGTATGGGTGCTCGATAATCTGCGCAGCGGTTCCAAGGCCAATGTGCATGCGAGCGCCACCTTCGTTCACCTGGACCTGAAGGACGAACGCCTGTCCCAGGGGATTGCCAGGATCAAGCCCGAAGCCGTGTTCCACCTGGCCGCCCAGATCGATGTGCGAATCAGTTGCGGGGATCCGGTCTTCGATGCAACTGAGAACATCCTCGCGACCTTGAGGCTGCTGGAGGCCGGGCTTGCGAACGGCATGGAGTTCTTCGCCTTCGCCTCCAGCGGCGGGGCCATCTACGGTGAAGCCAGCGGTCCCCAGTCCGAGAGCCATGTCGAAGCACCCCTCAATCCCTACGGTGTGGCGAAACTAGCGGTGGATAAGTATCTCCACGCGTACAACGTGCAGCGCGGACTGAAGAGCGCTTCCCTGCGTTTCTCCAACGTCTATGGCCCCCGCCAGGGTGCGAAGGGCGAAGCGGGTGTCGTGGCGGTCTTCTGCAAGCGGTTGCGGGATGGCCATGCTCCCTGCATCAACGGCGATGGCCTGCAGACCCGCGATTTCGTGTACGCCCCCGATCTGGCCGAAGCCGCCAGCCTCGTGTTGCAGCAACGAGCCACGGGCATTTTCAATCTCGGCACCGGTCGCGAGACCACCATCCTTGATCTGGCGGGAAGGCTTTGCGATTCAGCAGGCGTGGACTCATTGCAGATCCAGCACTCGCCTGGTCTAGCTGGTGAGCAGCGCAGATCGGTGCTGGATGCCTCGAAGGCCCAGAATCTGCTCGGTTGGCGTCCCAGAACCTCGTTGGAAGAGGGCCTGCGTGCCACCTACGATTGGTTCAGGACCCATCGGCAGGAGGAGGCATGAAGCCCGAACTGGTGGTGATGGCCGCGGGCATGGGCTCGCGCTTCGGAGGTTTGAAACAACTGGAGCCTGTGGGACCCAACGGCGAGAAGGTCATGGACTACGCCCTCTACGATGCCAAGCGCGCCGGCATCGAGCGAGTGGTCTTCGTGATCCGGAAGGAATTCGAATCGATCTTCCACGAACAGGTGGGCTCGAAATTCGCGCGCTGGATGGACGTCTCCTACGCCTTCCAGGAGATGGATTTCATGCTGGATGGCTACCCCATGCCCAGCGAACGGGCCAAGCCCTGGGGCACGGCCCACGCGGTCCTGGCGGCCAGCACCCAGGTCAAGGCGCCCTTCCTCGCCGTCAACGCCGACGATTTCTACGGGCGGAAGGCCTTCCAGACCCTGACGGATTTTCTCTCGCAACCACCGGAAGGATCCATGGATTCCTACGCCATGGTGGCCTTCCAGATGGCCAACACCCTCTCCGAACACGGCACCGTGGCCCGTGGCGTCTGCGAAGTGGGACCCGACGGCTATCTCAAGGCAGTGCGCGAACACGTGGGCCTCGAACGAGATGGAGCTTGCGTGCGCGAGTTGGCGGCCGATGGCACGCAGCATCGCTTCACGGGCCGCGAGCTTGTCTCCATGAACTTCTGGGGGTTCCATCCATCCCTGTTCGCCCATCTCCGGGAGCGCTTCGCCCGCTTCTTGAAGGACCGCGGGCAGGATCCCAAAGCGGAGTTCTTCATCCCCACCGTCATCGATGAACTCATCCAGGAAAAGCGCGCGACGGTGCGGGTCCTGGAGACTCCGGACCGGTGGTTCGGCGTGACCTACCGCGAGGACAAACACTACGTCGTGACTCGCATTCAGGAACTGATCCGCGTTGGCGAATATCCCGCGTCACTCTGGAGCTGAGCATGTCGTCCAACCTGCCTCTGCCCCAGCTGAGGGCCATTGCAAGCAGTTTCGCGATCCTCGGGAATTTCCTCGGAGCGCAACCCTACGGCAACGGGCACATCAACGACACCTTTGCCGCCATTTTCGATCAGGGTGGCGTGCGCGTGCGCTACATCCTCCAGCGCATCAACGACCGGATCTTCCGGGAGCCCGTGAAGCTCGTGGAGAACATCGCCCACGTGACGAACCACATCCGCGGCAAGGTTGAGGCCTTGGGCGCGCCCGAAACGAGCCGGCGCGTGCTGACCTTGGTCCAGACATGGCATGGGGAGAACTATCACCAGGATTCCGACGGGCATATCTGGCGCTGCTATGTGTTCGTGGAGGGGGCCCGGAGCTACGACATCATCGAGACCACCGATCAGGCTTTCCAGGCGGCCAAGGCCTTCGGTGAATTCCAGCGGCATCTGATGGACTATTCGGGTCCCCGCCTGTTCGAAACCATTCCCCGCTTCCATCACACGCCCAGCCGTCTCGAGAACCTGAAGCGCGCCATCGAAGCCGATGTCCGCAATCGCGCTTCGCAGGTGAAGGCAGAAATCGCCTGCGCCCTATCCATGGAGCCCCTGGCACACAGCCTGCTGTCGCTGGTGGAGCGCGGCGAGATCCCCGAACGGATCACGCACAACGACACGAAACTGAACAACATCCTGCTCGACGACATCAGTGGCGAGGGCATGTGCGTCCTGGATCTGGACACGGTCATGCCCGGCCTCAGCCTCTACGATTTCGGCGACATGGTGCGGACCGTCACTAATCCTGTCGCCGAGGATGAACCGGACGCGAGCAAGGTGCAGGTCCAGGTGCCGATGTTCCAGGCCATCGCCAAGGGCTACCTCGAAGGCACGGGCGGCGCGCTGTTACCGGCGGAGCGGGAGCGGCTCGTGGTCGCGGGCAAGCTGCTCACCTACGAGTGCGGCATGCGATTCCTCACGGATTTCCTTGAAGGGGACCACTACTTCAACATCCGCCGCGAAAACCACAACCTGGATCGCTGCCGCACGCAGTTCGCGCTTGTCCGTTCCCTGGAGGAGAATGAAGAACGCCTGATGGCCTTTATTCAGACACTGCAATAGAACTGAATCTGTTTTGAATTCCAAAGAAAAGAATCACTGCCAAGACACCAAGAAAAG
This sequence comes from Holophagaceae bacterium UBA1801, assembly GCA_002319925.1. Lineage (GTDB taxonomy): Bacteria > Acidobacteriota > Holophagae > Holophagales > Holophagaceae > UBA1801. The sequence continues at coordinate 26,015 of DCFP01000020.1, forward strand.
ATATAAAACCCATTCTGTTCCTTTTTCTGGTGCCTTGGTGGTGAATTCACCGACGGTAATTCGGTAGGTGTTCTACTTCACCGCCCCCAGCGCGAGGCCCTTCACTAGGTAGCGCTGCAGCCATGCGAACAGCACTGAGACGGGCAACGTCGCGAGCAGCGTGGCGGCCATCACCTGGTGCCATTCCACGGTGTAGCGGCCCGCGACCAGGTCCGTGATCTGAACCGTGAGGGTCTTGTTGGCGTCGGAGCGGATCAAGGTATAGACCACGGCGAATTCGTTCCAGGCGTTGATGAACGTGAAGATGGCCGTCACGGTCATGGCCGGCACCGCCAGCGGCAGGAAGACCTTCCACACGGCGCGGGCACGGCCGCAGCCTTCGAGCCAGGCGGACTCTTCGAGATCCTTCGGGATCGTCGCGAAGTACGAGGACATCATCCAGACGGCGAAGGCGATGTTGAAGGCGCCGTAGGCCACGATAACGCTGATGTGCTTGTCCACGAGGTTGCCTTCGCCCCAGTGGATCATCGCTGCCAGACGGAACAAGCCGATCACGAGCAGGATGGGCGAGAGCATCTGGGTCACCAGCAGGAACTGCCGGTAAAGCCCCTTGCCCTGGAAGGGAAAGCGCGCCATGGCGTAGGCCGCGGGAATGCTCACGGCGATCGCTAGGATCGTGGAGCTGATGCTCACGTAGAGGCTGTTCTTGAGGGCCACACCGAACTTGGTGGCCTCCCACATGTCCGTGAAGTTGGCCCAGCGATAGGTAGTGGGCAGCCAGCGGGCGGGATAGACGAACACCTCCTCCGACGGCTTGACTGCCGTGAGGAACATCACGGCGAAGGGAAACAGGACGACCACCACCAGTGGCAGAAGCACGAGCCAGCAGATGATGCTGCGGCGCAGTTTGCTGCGGTCTATGCGCATCATGATCCCTCCCCTTCCTTGGGCTGGATTCGGAGATAGAGCAGGGTAAAGCAGAACAGCATGGTGAGCATCACCAGGGAGATGGCCGCGGCCTCGCCGGGTTTGCCCAGCCGGAAGCCCCGTTCATACAGGTAGGTCACCAGGATGTGCGTCGAATTGCTCGGCCCGCCCTGGGTCATGACCCAGATGATGGGGAAGGAATTGAACACGTATATCACGTTCAGCACGATGGCCATGTTGATGAAGGGGCGCAGCAGCGGCAGCGTCAACTTCCGGAACTGCTGCCACGCGGTAGCGCCGTCCATGCGCGCCGCCTCGTAGATGTCGCCGGGGACCGACGAAAGCCCGCCCAGGAAGATCGTGACGGTGAACGGCACCGAAACCAGGACGCCCACCAGGATTTCCACGGGGAAGGCCCAGTTGGAAGTGGCGAGCCAATGGATCGGTGAACTGATGACACCCAGTCTCTGGAGGGTCACGTTCACCATGCCGTACTCGTCGTTGAACGCCCAACGCCACACGATGGCAGTCATGGTCAGGGACACGGACCAGGGCAACATCACGATGGTCCTGGCCACGCCACGGCCATAGAAATCCTGATGAAGAATGAGTGCAACTGGCACGGAAACAAGCACGGTTCCGCCCACCACGCCCAGGGTCCACCACAAGGTGCGCCAGAGCGAGGCCATGAAGACCGGGTCCGCCATGACCTTGCGGAAGTTGTCGAGCCCGCAGAAGTCCTTGATGAGCCCGAACCGGGAAACTTCGTGCAACGACTGGAACACGATGTTGTAGAGCGGATAGCCGATGATGAACAGCGCCAGCGCGAGGCTGGGCACGATCAAGAGCCAGGGGGTCAGGGGTCGTCCGGATGCTGTGCGAGCCATGCTACCGATGCCTTTGTTGTTTTTCTATTTTATCCCCATCATCCCCTGCATCACTGGCTTCAGAGATTTTTAGCCACCGATGCAGGGGATGAAGGGGATAAAACGCGTTCAGCCTAAATCAGGAATCCTAACTATCCCGGCTACTGTCCCAGGGCCTTGTCGGCCTGCTCGGCAGCAACCTTGAGGGCATCGGCGGGCTTGGCCTTGCCGAGGTAGATCGCCTGCATGGCGTCGCTCACAGCCTTGGCGGTGTCTTCCCAGCCCGTGACGGTGGGGGCGAAACGCGCGGTGGGCAGCAGGTTCACGAAGGCCTTGATGTCGGGATCATTGAAGGCCGGAGCGGCGGCTTCTTCCTTGGTCGTGGGCAGGAAGCCCTCGCCGCTGGTGAAGGCCACGCGCGGATCCTTGGTGAAGAGGAAGTCCAGGAACTTCCAGGCGGTCTTCTTCACCTTGGAATTCTTGAACATGACCATGGAGTCGGTCACGGCGTAGGTGGCGCTGGTGGTGCCTTTGGGCACAGGAGCGATGCCGTACTTGAGGTTCGGAGCTTCCTTCTTGATCTGGCCGATGAGGAAGGGGGCCGTGATCATCATGCCGACGCGTCCCTGCTTGAAGAGGTTCTGCACATCCTCGCGGCTGTAGTTGGTGACGCCAGGCTGGGTCAGGCCCTGATCGATCATGGACTTGTAGAGGGTCGCGGCCTTGATGCCAGCGGGGGAGTTGAAGGCGGCCTTGCCGTTCTTGCCGACCACTTCGCCGCCGTTCGTCCAGAGGCCGTAGTACCAGTAAACGTCGGTCTCGATCTCCTTGCCCTGAAGGCCGAAGCCATAACTGCCGGAAGCCTTGATCTTCTTCGAGGCCGCGATCACGTCATCCCAGGTCTTGGGACCATTGGGGAAGCCGGCTTTGGTCAGCATCTCCTTGTTGTAGTAAAGACCGCGGGCGGAAGCGGCGATGGGCAGACCGTAGGTCTTGCCGCTGATCTGGCCCGGAGCCAGGAAGGCGCCGATGAAACGGTTCTTGAAGGCAGGATTCATGTAGCCGTCGAGAGGCTCGGCCATGTCGTCCTTCACGAAGTCCAGGAGCCAGCGGGTGCCGATGATCGCGAGATCGGCATTGGTTCCGCCGGAGATGTCCGTCTGCAACTTCTGCAGGAGGGTATCCCAATTGACCACTTCAATCTTGATGGAGTCCCCAGGATTGGCCTTCTCATAGGCATCGGCCATCTGCTGGAAGTACGGACCGGTCTTGTCGCTGTAATAGGCCACGGTCACTCGGACCGTCTCGGCCTGGGCCGTGATTCCAGTGAGACCAATCGCGGTGAGCGCGATGGCTGCCCGGGTCAGGCGTTGTGTAAGGCGTACCTGCATGGCTTCCTCCTGAGTGGTTTTTGAGTGGTTTTATGGTGGTTCTTGAGTGGCTTTCAAGGTAGTCTACCCAAAACGAAGTGTCAACGACCAATCTGCAGGAACTTTTCACCTACCCACGGCTTCTCCTGCATGATGTGTAAAAGCTGAAAAGATGGTTGTTGATAAATACATTCTGGAACAGCTTTCCGCCCTATCCCCTGCGGGGTAGCATCAGCGAAAAGATCACGCCATGGGGCGCATACCACTTGAGCAGGCACCTTTACATCGTCGTCCGTGCATAGGGTGACGGCGCATACAAATCAGGGAATGTGGACAAGGCAATACTCAACGAATTCATGTCGAGAGGATGAACATGGCCGCAGTGCAACTCGTCGGGATCTTCAAGCGCTTCGGAGACGTGCAGGTGGTGCATGGCATCGATCTCGAGATCGAGGATGGAGAATTCGTGGTCCTGGTTGGCCCCAGCGGTTGCGGCAAGACCACGGTGATGCGGATGGTGGCCGGACTGGAAGAGATCAGTGGTGGCGAGCTGATGATCAACGGCAAGCGAGCCAATCAGCTACCACCTCAGAAGCGCAACATCGCGATGGTCTTCCAGAGCTACGCGCTTTATCCGCACTTGTCGGTGTACGAGAACATCGCCTTCGGGCCTCGCCTGCGGAATGAGCCGGAATCCGAATTCGGCCCGAGGATCGAGGCCGTGGCGAAGATGCTGAACCTGACACCCTATCTGAAGCGCTTGCCCCGCGCGCTGTCAGGTGGCCAGAGGCAGCGCGTCGCCATCGCTCGCGCACTCCTTCGGAACCCGCGAATTCTCATACTCGACGAGGCAACCTCCTCGCTCGACTCCGCGGCTGAGAGAGTGGTCCAGGACGCCCTCGAGCGGCTCA
>DCFP01000020.1:30323-49055 GCA_002319925.1 Holophagaceae bacterium UBA1801
GTGCAGATGCGCACCGAGATCAAGGCGCTGCACCAACGGCTCAAGAACACCGTCATCTACGTGACTCACGACCAGATCGAGGCCATGACCCTGGCCGATCGCATCGTCGTGATGAATGCCGGCAAGATCGAGCAAGTAGGCAAACCCTTGGCGCTCTACGATCGACCCGCCAATCTGTTCGTGGCCGGATTCATCGGCTCCCCCGCCATGAATTTCATCTCCGGCGCCGCCGTCTCGGATGGTACGAGATTGGTATTGAAGACCGATAGCGGAGCGAAGTTTCCCCTACCCGCGGTGGGCGTGACTCCCGGAAAGGGAATCACCCTTGGTATCCGCCCCGAACATGTGGTCGTTTCTCCGAACGGCCCGGTCACCATGAACGTGGATGTCGTGGAACCTACCGGGGCGGAAACGCATTTCTACAGCCGTGTGGATGATGCGCCCTTCTGCGTGGCAGCCCACCACCGGCTGGACATCACCGCGGGCCAAGCAGTGAATCTGGAGTTCCCGCAGGATCGCGTGCATGTGTTCGATACCCAGACCGGCTCGCGCATCAATTGAAGACTTTGCAGCATCGGATCAAGCAGAGGTCATTTAGTGGAAAGGAATGGATTAGACTGGTATTAATAACCACAACGAGGCCAGGGAACGCGGATGACACCCAGAAACGAGAATGCTAGAGAAGGAGCCAATGGCCTTCCCGAGGCATTGAAGATCGACCCGGAAGATCAGACCCCGTTGTACCTGCAGGTCCGGAAGGTGCTCCTGAACGCCATCAAGCGCGGGGTCTTCCAGGCCGACGATGCCCTCCCCTCCGAGCGCACCCTATCGGAGATGATCGGGATTTCCCGCGTCACCGCCCGGAAAGCCATCGACGCCCTCGCCAGCGAAGGCGTGATCGTCCGCAAGCACGGTTCCGGAAACTACATCGCGCCCCTGCTCGAACAGCCCCTTTCCCGCTTAACCAGCTTCACGGAAGAGCTGAAGCAGCGCGGCTTCAAGCCCACATCCCGATGGCTGAGCCGGGTGGTCGCGCGCGCCTTGCCGGATGAGCTCCTGACCTTCGGCCTGTCCCCCGGCGCGAAGGTCGTGCGGCTGGAGCGCGTGCGCATGGCCAGTGACGTGCCCATGGCATTCGAATACAGCGTCCTGCCCCTGACCTTCGTGCCGAAGCCTGAAGCCCTGCAGGACTCGCTCTATGCCTACCTGGCCAAGCACGGCTTCCTTCCTTCGCGCGCCCTGCAGCACATCCGCGCGAGCAATGCGACGGCGCGCCACGCCCAGCTGCTTTCCATCGCGGAAGGACTGGCGTTGATGGATGTCACGCGCATCAGCTACCTGGAAGATGGCCGCGTGGTGGAGGTCACACAGACCTTGTGCAGGAACGACTACTACGACTTCGTGGTCGAACTCAGGCGCTGACAGGAACGGGTCCGTGGTTCGCGCCAACGCATGTGAATTCAACGACTGCGCGTCATGGTGACCATACGCGTTCACCAGACCGCTCCATGACGTTACCATAGCCCATGGCGAAAATCCTGGTGATCGACGACAGCTCCATGATGAGGGACTACCTGCGCCGATGCCTGGAGAAGATGGGATATACGGTGGAAGAGTGGATCCCCCTCTCCCCCATGGAGATTCCGGACAAACTGGCGGAATCCAAACCGGACCTCATCCTCAGCGATTACCAGATGCCCGGCTGCAACGGGCTCAGCCTGGCCAAGATGGTCCAGCGCGTGAATCCCGATCTGCCCGTTGTCATCCTCACGGCCTACCGGGACCCCGATGCCGAGTCGAAGCTCCAGAAATGCGGTGTGAAGAAGACCATCTACAAACCGATCAACGCCGAAATGCTCGACCAGGTAGTGAAGTCCCTCCTTCCTTGATACCCCTCCGCCGCTTCCAACTGAAGAAATCCAAGCTACCGCGACCAAGAACTGGGATTTTCGGATCGCATTCCCCTTCCACGGCTTGTAAACCTAGACTATCGTCCTGGTTAGAATAGGGCTCACTTACAGGGAAACGGCATGATGGGTGTCTCAGCACCAATCAAGGAACGCCAGAAGGTCAGGCTGGAAAAACGGCTGGGCCGGCGATTCTCGTTCGTCTCCGTCCTGGGTCAGGGGGCCGCGGGCACGGTGTACGAGGTGATGAACCTGCACCTGCAGCGCAAGGAAGCCCTGAAGGTCCTGGCCGACACCCAGCCCGAGGACTTCTCCACCCGGTTCTCCCACGAAGCCAAGGTATCCGCGGCCCTCGATCATCCGAACATCGTGAAGATCTACGAGTTCGAGCAGGAGAGGGGCAGCTTCTGGTACTCCATGCAGTTCATCGATGGCCCTTCCCTCGCCCAGATCATGACGATACGGAAGGATCTGGACGAAGTGGCCATGGCGCGCCTGGCCATTCCGCTGCTCGACGCCCTCCATTACAGCCACATCCATGGCATCATCCACCGCGACATCAAGCCTGGCAACATCCTGATCAACGAGCAGGGACGGCCCTTTCTCACGGACTTCGGAATCGCCAAGACCACCGATAATCTGGTCAAGACCCGCACCGGAACCATGCTGGGCACTCCCGCCTACGTTGCGCCGGAACAGGCCATGGGCCAGCCGGTGGATCACCGCGCGGACATCTATTCGCTGGGCGTGACGCTGTACGAGATGCTCGCCAAGCGCCTGCCCTTCACCGCGGAGAACTCGCTGCAGACCGTGGTCATGCGGATCCAGGAGGATCCGGAGCCCCTCCTGAAGCACTGCCCGTCCATGCACGCAGCCTTCACGGACATCATCATGCGCGCCCTCGTCCGGGAAAAACTGGGCCGGTGGGAAAGCGCCATGGACATGAAAACGGCCCTCATCCAGGCCTGCGAGGAATTGGGCATCTCCTGGGACCAGCCCATGATGGCCCCCATCGAACTAGCCCGGCTGCGCAAGACCATGTCCCTGGAAGAATCCACCATCGTGGATCTCGGCGGAGAAGGCCCCTGGCAGATGGTCTACGATCCCCCGGCCATCGTCCGCTTTCTGCGCCGGATCCACTGGCCCTGGCTGGCGGGCTCCGCCGCCTGCATCGTGGTCGCCTTCGCGGGAGTGCTCTGGTGGCGCCATGCCAGGGCGGCCGTCCCTGTTCCGCCCCCTCCAAGCGTTTCTACTGCACCCGCGCCCCCTCCAATCGCTATTCCCACGCCTGCACCATCGGCTCCACCCATAATTCCAGCAGTAAAGACGCCGCCGCAGGCGGTCCCCGCGCCTCCCAAGACGCCTGAAGCCATTCCCCGCAGGGCCGTCACACCCCCCATGCTCCAGGAATCGTCCCAGCCGGAACTGAACGGCGCTCAGTGTGCCGGACTCACCGTGAATCTGTCCCTGCACATCGGCGAGGATGGCCATGTCAAGTCGTGCAAGGTCCTCTCCAAGGTCCCACCGGAATGCGCCAAGGCCGCCCAGGATGCGGGCCTGCGCTACCGCTTCCAACCCGCCCTGGACGCCCAGGGACAGCCCGTGGAGAGCGTCGTCGCCATCGCCATCATCCTTGCGGGAGCGCCATGATGAACCTTCGCATGATCCCGTCCATGGCAATCATGGCTTGGATTTTCGCCCTAGGCTGCACAAAACCAGAACCAACGGTCGTTCCCGTGGTCGAAGAAAAGCAACCTGCCCTCGTCGCGTCCGTTCTGTCCACACCTGGACAGGCCATGGTTACGCTGAAGGATCACACCATCGGGCTGACGCCGCAGTCGGTTCCCCTGGGTGCGGCCACCGATCTGCTGCAGCTCAATGCTTCCATCGGCAATGAGATCGCCACGGAAAAACGGATCCGGTTCATCTCCCCGGAGCGAGCCGAGGTCCACTTCGTTTTCGGCAAGGACCGCTCGCCCTTCGCCAAGGCCCTCGGCCTTTCCAAGGTGCTGGTGTTCGAGTATGGAGAGGGCATCACTTTCGACGTGGACCAGTCAGATCTCCGGCCCGGATTCCAGGCTCTGCTCGAACGGCAGGCAGACATGCTCAAGGCGCATTTCACGGATCTGGACATCTACGTCTGCGGGCACACCGATAGCACCGGCAACATCACGCACAATCTCGCATTATCCCTGGCGCGAGCCCAGACCGTTGCCAGGCAGCTGGAAACTTTGGGAATCCCGAAATCCCGCTTGAAGGTGCAAGGCTTTGGTAGCGCCTACCCCGTGGCGGGCAACGACACGGCGGAAGGCAAGGCCTTGAATCGTCGGACCGAGATCGTACTGCCTCAATAAGGAGCCATCATGTTCGGTCAGAGGACCTCACTGTTCGTCAGGGAACATGTGGCGATGATGAAGCTGCGGGACACCTACGATCTCTTGGATCCCGAAGGGCAAGCCGTGATCGGCCAGGCCAAGGACGAGCCGGCGGCCTGGGCCAAGTGGCTGAGGCTGGGCGTGAAAAAGGCCATGTTGCCCACGAGCTTGAACGTCTATGCCTCCAGCAATCCCCAGCCGATCTTGCGAGTCAAGAAACACGCGGCTTTCTTCAGGACCCGCCTCGAAATCATCGACGAACAGGGCCGATGCCTCGCCCAGTTGCGGAGCAAGGCCTTTTCCCTGGGCGGTGCGTTCGTGATTTTCGACGCGACCGGCCAGGAGATCGGCCAGCTCAAGGGCGATTGGAAGGGCTGGGACTACGCCGCCACCATCCAGGGAATTCCCATCGGAATCGTGACCAAGAAGTGGGCGGGATTCTTCAAGGAAGTGTTCACCAGCGCGGACCAGTACCTGGTGAAATCGGAGCGCCCAGAACAGCTCCCGCTCCTCCTCGGATTGGCCCTCGCCATCGATGTAGTCTACAAGGAGCGGCAAGGCTGAATCAGCATCGCGGCCTCGACCTGGATGCCAATTCCTGGCACCCTTCTGGGCAACTCATCCTCAGAATAGGGAGCCGATATGGCCGAAGCGAAGAAAAGCAGCAGTAAGGTCATTCTCTGGGTCGCGCTTGGCTGCGGGGGCATTTTGTTCCTGGGCATGCTCACCTGCGCTGGTGCCGTGTACTACTTCAAGAAAAAGGCGGTGGACGAAATCAGCCAGAAGAATCCGGGCCTCGGTGAAGCCATCCAGAAGGGCGGCATCACCGCCGGCGTCACGGCGGGGGCGGGTCAGATGGTGGCCACCGGAGCCGCGGCGTACGGCGGCATGGCCTTGGTGGCGACCCTGCCGAAGGAAGAGCAGAAGGAGAACATGGCGATCCTCGAACGCCTCGTGAAGGTCGGCCCGCAGCTCACCACCGAGGACATCGAGGCCATCGGCAAGAGCATGGAGAAGGTGCAGAAGGCGCATGAGGCGGACAAGAGCATGCCCACGGCGGATGACGCCCGGGAATTCATGGCCGCCATCAAACCCATCGCCGAGAAATACGAACCCAAATAGACGCCGAAAGCGGCTCTTCAGTTTTTCAAGTCATACAGGTTCGCAATCAAAAAACAGAAACGCCAAGACACCAGATTTCAATGCGTCTTGGCGGCGAGCTTTTTTTTTCAAATCGAAATTAATCATCCGCTCCGTACATGCATCCGAAATGGCTCGCCACCATGTGGGGTGTCAATTCCTCCATGCACTGGCGGCGCTGGCACTGCCGCTCGCGGCATGGCGAGCAGAGGATTCCCGTGCGCAAGATCTCGCCCGCCTCCTTGGGAAGCCCGGCGATGACGGGGTCCGAGGACCCGTAGATCCCCACGGCGTGCACCCCCGCCACCACGGCCAGATGCAACAGGCCGGTATCCGGCGCGAGGACGTGATGGGCCTGGCGCAGGGTGGCCGCGAGCTGCCAGAGGGATTGTTTGGGCAGCGCCGGCACATCCGTAGTGTGGGGCAGCCATTCCCGCAATTCCTCTTCCTCCGGTCCCAGGGACCAGCGCATGTTGTAGTCGAACTCCAGCAACCGGACCAGGATCAGCCATTGTGCGAGGGGCCAGCGCTTGATGGCGCCGCGCCGCGAAGCCCCCGGGACCAGTACGATCCGGGGCTTGTCGGAATCGCCCCACACGTTCTCCGGAGGTTCCGGAAGCGGCACATCCTTGAGCACAGGCCTGAAGCGGTCAAGACCTTGGACACCCATGCTTTCGCCGAAGTCACCGGCAAGACCCAGCGCCTGTTCGTAACGGCTCTGGTATTTGAACGGCAAGGGCCGCGTCTGGAGCCATCTCGCGCCTTCCTTCGTCACGCCATCCCCCCAACGAACGGGGATGTCCGCGAATTTGGGAATCAACGCTGACTTCAGGATGCCGTGGAAATCCAGGGAGGCATCCGCCCCGCGGACGAGCTCGGCCACGCGTTTCAGTTCCTTCACCGCACCCATCGGGTTCGACAGGCGCTTGCGATGGACGATCACGGGCTCCAGCCAGGGGAATGGCTCCAGGAGGAAGGCGTGACGGTCTTCCACCACGGCCTGGAGCCTGGCGTCCGGGAAAGCTTGATGCAGGTTCGCCCACGCGGGCAGGACGCGAAGGATGTCGCCGAGCGCGGATAACCGCAGAAGGACCAAACGCATGGTTTCCATCCTATCCCATCGTCCCGGAATGATCCCATAGGCGGTATGCGAGACCGATGCCAAGAAATTGGGATGCCGCAATGATCCGCGGGATGCCATTTTCGCTGGCTTCATGGCAGGTCCCGCCTATACTTGCCGCAAAACCAACGATGGTGGCCTACTTACGAGGTCAACCCAGAGGAGCATGAAATGGGGAATAGAACGCTTGCGGTCGTCATGGCTGGAGGCATGGGCGAACGCCTGAAGCCGCTGACGGATGTGCGTGCCAAGCCGGCCGTGCCTTTCGGCGCGATCTTCCGGATCATCGATTTCACGTTGAGCAATTGCATCAACTCCGAGATCCGGCAGATCCTCGTGCTGACGCAGTACAAATCCCGCTCCCTCAGCCGGCACCTCACCTCGGGCTTCGATTTCCTGCCCCACCGGCTGGACGAGTTCATCGAGGAAATCCCCGCGCAGATGCAGCTCGGCAACCAGTGGTACAAGGGCACCGCCGACGCCATACGCCAGAACTTCTCCTTCATCGATAACATCGCGGCGGACAACATCCTGATCCTCGCGGGCGATCACATCTACAAGATGGACTACCGCCTGCTCCGCCAGTTCCACAACGAAAACGGCGCCGCGCTTACGGTCTCCGTGATTCGTGTGCCCGCCTCCGTGGCCGCGGGTCAGTACGGCGTGCTGGAGGTGGATGAGCAGGGCCGGATCGTCGGTTTCGAGGAGAAGCCCAAGGAACCCAAGTGCCTGCCAGGCACCACGGACTGCCTTGCGTCCATGGGCATCTACATCTTCGAGAACGAAGCACTGCACCGCTGGCTCAACAACGATCTCCTGGATTTCGGCAAGGACGTGATCCCGGCCATGGTCAAGGCGGGCGAGCCGGTCTTTGCGTTCGATTTCTCCGTGAAGAACGTTATCGAGGACTTCGTGGTGATGCCTCGCGGGGACCGGCGGGAGAAGGAATTGCGGCCCACGGAAGACTCCGGCTACTGGCGGGATGTGGGCACTCTGGATTCCTTCTGGCAGGCCAACATCGATCTCGTGTCCGTGAAGCCGCCCCTTAGTCTCTATGGCGAGCGCTGGCCCTTCTTCCGCAGCCCCACGTTCTTCCCGCCAGCCAAGTTCGTGCATGAAGAGGGTGGCCGCACGGGCATGGCCGTGCGATCCCTGGTCGCCGAGGGTGTCATCATCTCGGGCGGCCTGGTCCGCGCCAGCGTCCTGGGCGCAGGCACCGTCGTCCACAGCCACGCACTAGTGGAGTACTCCGTGCTCTTCGGCGGCCAGATGCACAAGGACCGGATCCTGGAAACCTCCATCGGTCGGCACTGCAAAGTGCGCAACGCCATCGTCGACCGCAACGTGACCCTCCGCGAAGGCACGGTCATCGGCTACAACCGTGTGGACGATGAAGCCCGGGGCCTCAAGACCGTGACCATCGCAGGAACGAACGACTACGTGGTCACCGTCGGCCGCGACACGGTTCTATAGAACCCTTCCCAAGCCGAGGATTCGCTCCTAGGCTCAAGACATGAGCCGCCATCAGAGCAAATTCATTCCGCAATCCAGAAAACCCGGACGGGGAAAGGATCCCGACGTACCTCGGAATCAGCGGCCATCCGTCAAGACCGAGGCAGCGCCCGCCAAGACCCAGTACCGGCCCTACGAGACCTTCGAAGCCACCTTCCTGGGCCACCCGGAGGGTACCGGTGGTTTCCTGCGCCCCAAGGGCGCGCAGAAGGGCGCGGGCCTTGATCTGCTGGTGGACTGGCGGGATGCCAGCGGGGCCATCCATGGCGACAAGGTCATGGCGGAAGTGTCCGGGGAAAGCTACGATGGCAGGCTCCGGGGGCGCGTCGTCAAGATCGTTTCCCGCGGCGAGAACCCCATCCCGGCTCATCTCCAGAAGCAGGCCTGGGGCTGGCAGGCCGTGCCCCTGGAACCGCGACTACAGCAGATCGTCAGCGTGGCGCCCACGGACCTGGCGGAGGATGGCGACCTGGTCAGCATCAAGCTGGACCCCAACCCCGAGCTGCGCCAGCTCAAGGGCGTGGTGCTCGCCAAGCTGGGCCGGATCACGGACCTGAAGATCGAGAACAAGCTCACGGCCGCCCTCTACAACCTGCGCACGACCTTTCCCGATGCGGTCATGACCGAGCTGGCTCCATTCCCGACCCAGATCCCCTCCGATTGGATTCAGGGAAGAGAGGACTTGCGCGAGCTGCTAACGGTGACCGTGGATCCACCCACCGCCAAGGACTTCGACGACGCCATCAGCCTGGAACTGCTGCCGGAAGACGAAGGGGGCGGATGGATCCTGGGCGTGCACATCGCGGATGTGAGCCACTACGTCAAGGAGGACGGACCCCTGGATGTGGAGGCCCACCTGCGCGGCACCTCCGTGTACTTCCCCGACGAGTGCATCCCCATGCTGCCGGAGCGGCTCTCGGGGGAACTCTGTTCCCTTCGCGAGGGCGTGGATCGCTTGACCCTTTCCGCGTGGATGACCATCGCGCCGGATCTGGAAGTGATCGAGACACGCTTCACGGAAAGCGTGATCCGCAGCCGCAAACGGCTCACCTACGACCAGGTGAAGACCGCCTGCCTGGATCTGGATAAGCGCACCCGCGCCGAGATCGGCGAGGACGTCTGCGAGATGCTAGACCAGTCCCTTGTGCTTTCCCGGAGGCTCACGGAAGCCCGCCTGGCGCGGGGCGCCATGAACCTGGACACCCAGGAAACGGAGTTCATCTTCGACGAACAGGGCCTTCCGGTGGATGCCCGGCCCTATCCGCGGCACGACGCCCACAAGATGATCGAAGAATTCATGCTCATGGCAAACGAAGCCGTGGCGACATTCTTCACACGAAAGAAGATCCCCACCATCTATCGCATCCACGACGAACCCGACCCGCTGAAGCTGGAGATCTTCAAGACCATCGCTTGCGCCTTCGGCTTGATGCGCTCCATGGATCAGACTACACCCGAGGTGCTGAACGCCATGCTGGACAAGATCCGCGGCGGTCCGCTGGAAGCGATGCTGAACACCATGCTCCTGCGCAGTCTCAAGCGCGCGGAGTACAGCGCCGACAACATCGGCCACTCGGGCCTCGCCTTGCAGGACTACCTCCATTTTACGAGTCCCATCCGCCGCTATCCGGATCTCATCGTCCACCGTCTTCTGCGCAAGGTACTGCGCGGTACACCATTGCCCGAGGGACTGCAGGGCCACTTGGCGATGGTGGCCAAGCAGTGCAGCGACACAGAGCAAACGGCTACGGAAGCAGAACGCGAAAATGACCGCTGGAAGACCTGCCTCCTGATGAAATCCAAGATCGGCCGGCGCTTCGAAGCGCGCATCCAGGGTTTCTCCCTTAAGGTCGCCTTCGTGCGCCTGGAAAGCCCGTTTGTGGAAGTCGGCGTGCCCCTAGGCGCTCTGGGTGGCAATTTCGACGTGGACCAGCACCGGACCAAGGCCATCGGCATGAGTGGCCAGGTGGTGCTCTCCATCGGCGACAAAGTGAAGGTGGAAATTACCGGGGTCGATGAGGATCTGCGCCGTGTCAGCGCCTGGGTGGTCGAAGCCCAAGCCCAGGATTCCAAGGGCAAGATTATGACCTTCGTGCCGAGCATGGCGGCTCCAGCCACCTTGCGCGAAGCCGATTTCGTGAAGGAACGGGCACCCAGGCGCGATAGCGCTCCGCAGGCCCGGCGGGAGGAGAGGACCTCCAGCGGCCGTCCACCCCGGGCCGTGCGGGAGGCGGGCCGTTCCGGCAAACTTGGTCAGCGGACCTCTCGTCCGGAACAGAAACCTGCCCGAGGCAAGCTGCCCAAGGGCAGCATAAGGGGTGGCGGAAAGAAGAAATAACCGCTGACGATCCCGTTCATCAATCGAGCCTCCAGAGTATTGCCTCTGAGGCTGTGGAACCTATATTGAAACCGGATGAAATCGGATCACATGGCTGGATAACAACGGTTTTGTCCAATCATGGATTCGTGTCACCAGGATCAATCTAACTGGGGAGGTGAGCCATGGCGGTCATCACGATCTCAAGGGAATTCGGCAGCGAAGGCAGTTCCATCGCGGAACACGTCGCGAAGAACCTGGGCTATCACTTGGCCGACAAACATACGCTGGCCACGATGCTGAGCGAATTCGGGCTAGTGGAATTCCACCGCGTCTACGAATCCGTGCCCACGTTCTGGAGCCGGTTCGATGCCGAGGTCACGGAACAAAGGAACATCATCATCAAGATGCTCAACCAGGCCATCATGGCCCTTGCCCATCACGGGAACATCGTCATCGTCGGCCGGGGCGGATTCTCCGTGCTCCAGGGCCTGGCGGATGTCCTCCATGTGCGGATCCAGGCACCACTGGAACTTCGCATCCGGCGTGTGACGGACCTGCCCGAGATCGCCGAACCCAGCCGTGCGGAACAACTGGTGAAGGACAACGACAAGCTACAGAGGGACTTCATCAAATCCGTCTACGACGCGCAGTGGGACTCCACCAAGGGCTTCGATCTCATCATCGACACCGGCAAGATTTCCAAGGATCTCGCAACCTCGTGGATCATCCAGGCAGCAGGTTCTCTGCATGTACCTGATGAAAGCGGCCTCCGCACCGCTGCGAACTTGGATGTGGACCGCATCCTCGCAGCCACCGTCGCGGAATTCTTCTCCTGCGAACTCGTGCACGCATAGGCTCCGGTCACTGCGCCGCTGTTCAGAGATAAGCTGAACCCCCATAACCGCCCGCTGCATAGGTCGCAGTAACGAATTAACCAGAAAACCACAGGTTATTTCGTAACAGCTCCTAAGCGCGCATGGCCTCCACCTGCCGATGCGCCGCGGCGCTTCGAACGCCTGCTTCGATCAGGGCCATCACCTGGATGGCCTGATCGGGGGTCACGGGGTCCGCCCCTTCTCCGCGGATCGCATCCCGCACGCCCCGATAATAGGCCGGATAGTCTCCCTGTTGGCATGGCAACGGTCGACGCGAGGACACCGTTCCTTCCCAAAGAACGAGTTCGGCGCTCACGGGATCCAGGCCCCATCCCAATGAAGAAGGCTTCTTCCCCAGCTTGAGCTGATCCTCCTGCGGATCCAATCCGTGCTTGATGAAACTGCCCCGCTCGCCATGCACCGTAAAACGCGCCGCAGGCTCGGGCACGAGGGCGCCCGCGTGCAGGACCACGCGCATGGAGCCGTAACCAAGAAGGGCATGGAACCAGTCGTCCACCAAAGCCCCATCCCGCTGGATCGCGGTGTCGAGCTGAATGGAATCCGGCGAGCCGAAAAGCTGCACAGCCTGATCCAGCAAGTGCGGCCCCAGATCGAACCACAGCCCCGCGCCAGGTCCCTGCTGCTCCCGCCAGCGTGCCTTTACCTGGGGCCGAAAGCGGTCGAAGTGGGATTCGAAATGCACGATACGCCCCAATTGCCCGCTCTCGATCACTTGCTTCAAGGTAAGGAAATCCGAGTCCCAGCGGCGGTTGTGGAACACGGAAAGGACCCGGCCCGCAGCCTTGGCTTCTGCCTTCAAACCTCGCGCTTCATCCAAGGTGACCGTGAAGGGTTTGTCCACGACCACGTGTTTCCCCGCCGCGAGTCCCTGGCTTGCCAATTGGTAGTGGGTTTCATTGGGCGTGGGGATCACGAGCAAATCGATGTCTGGCCTCTCGATCAAGGCTTGTGGCGCTGTTTCAACTCGCATCCCGGGCAGCGCGGCTTTCACTTTGTGCGGAGCACTGCTGGCAATGGCCACCAGCCGGAGTCCATCGATGCTCTGGATCAGTGGAACGTGGAACGTGGCGGAAGCGTAACCGAAACCTATGATCCCCACGTTGATGATCTTGTTCATGATCAGGCTCCTGCGCGATCACCGATTGTAGGCGTTCCAGGACGCTGCCGGGCGCTTCCCTGAGTTCGCCAAGGGCTATACTCAGGCATGGAAAGCGACGGCATCTTCACCTTCAGGCGCGCGCGCCCGGACGACAAAGAGCAGGTCTCCCGCCTGTGCGCGAAGATCTGGGAAGGCGATGACTACATCCCTCGCTGCTTTGACGAGTGGGTCGCGGATCAGGATGGTGAGTTGAGTCTCTGCTTTGTCGGAGAGGACCTCGCGGGGATCTCCAAACTCAGCTGGATGGGGCCCGGAGATGCCTGGCTGGAGGGACTTCGCAAGGATCCTGATCTGACTGTGAAGGGGGTCGGAGCAGCCCTCAGCAAGCGCTACCTGACCCGCTTGGCTCACAAGGAAAGCCTTCGCAGCATCCGGTTCTCCACCTATTTCGCCAATCACGCCTCCATCAAGCTCAACGAAGGCATGGGATTCCAGCGCATCGCCACGGCCAGCTTCAAGGAGATGGACGCCGATGCCATGAAGCAGCGCCTCCAGGAACCTCCCACCGGAGATCCGAGGATCTCGATGATAAGGGATGCGGCCACAGCTCTGGCATTCGTCCAATCTTCGGGCTGGTTCGGGGACTTCATTCACCAGGCCTGGCGTTCCTATCCGTGGTCGGAGAATTTCTTCATCCACCGCTATCTGGAACCCGGCCACTGCCTTGGCTTGCTCGACAACGGACAGCTCAAGGCCATGGCGGTTTCTCTCATCGATCCCATGAAGGGCGAGGGTTCCCTGCCCTTCTTCGATGCTGTGGACGCGGCCTCTGCCGAAGCATTGCTGGAAACCGTGGAACGCCGCCTGGCCCATGCCGGCGTCCCCACCGCGGCGGCCATCATCCCTCCAGGAGGTACGCGGGCCAATGGCTTCCTCAGTGCTCTCGGCTGGCACACGTGGGAGCAGGAGGAGGACTATTTCGTCTATGAGTTTCCGCTGGAGCTGTTGAGCCGTTATCGCACGGTTCCTTGAATGGATTGTGATCCGTCCGGTGCGACGAGTTGGACCAATTACATCTTGTTTTTCATATATACGATTAGATTTATTAAGACTATCCAGAGATTCCAGTCACACCCTGGCCAGCCTTGAATCCAACTCGTGAATGGGTATTCTTCGGAGTTGGACCATGAGCCCAATCCCACTGACGACGTTACTGGTCATTGTGCTGTTGGTGCTGCTTGCCTTTCTCGTTCTCACGAGCGACCGGCGCAGAAGTGACCGGCGGCGCAAGCAGGTGTGGGCACAGGCAAGGCGCCGCTCCAGCGATCGCCGGGTGGAAGTCGGCTTCCCCACCTATCTCCGCTGGGCCCTGAAGTATCAGGTGGCCCGCATCAAGTGGTGATCGGCCTCCCGCAGCCTGCGCGCATCCCGGCGAGCAGTGCTTAAAGCATCATGGTCCTGCCGGAGGCGCGGCATCCGCGCGGAGTTCTCTGATCCTCGCCAGTTCTTCATTCAGCCGGATGGCGCGTTCGCACTCGTTCAGCGCCATCGTGAAGATCCTGTGATTGGGATTCGATTCCAGTGCAGCCTGGAAGAAGGGCCTCCCGGCGGCGCAATCACCGAGCATGAAATAGCACATGCCAACGTCGTACTGGGTTCTGCCGAGGTACTTCGCATTCGCCTTCGGGTCCACCTTGGCCAGGGCCAGCGCACTTTTGGACGCGGCGAGCGCTCCTGCGTAGTCCTTGAGTTCAAGCCGCTGGTAGGCCTCCTTCATGCCGTAATTCCGGTCGTCGTAGAAGACCAGCTTCCGGGTCTCCTTCCAGGGAAGCAGCAGTTGCCGCACCTGGACCTTGGCCAGATCCAGCGCAAGCTGGCGCACTTCAGCCTCGGGGGGATATTCCGGCTGGTGGTTTTCAGCGGATTGTTCCTGGCTGGGAGACACCGCGATCCGCTGCGGGCTGAATGCCTGTCCCGTGGCCAGGTCCACCGCCTGGACGATGACGCTGAAATCGACCTGAGTCCTCGCGATGAAGGTCGTCACCGCGGGATGGATCCGGCCTTGGCCATCCCTCCATTCAGGCTTGATGGCGCTCGTGGGACTGCGTGTTGTTTTCTGGTCTTTGGCATCGATGAACAGCAGCATGGGTGAACCCAACCGCTTCCCGAGCTCCGTGACTGTCTGCCGATCCTGCAGTTTCGAAAGGGAGAACTTGGCATCCTTGAAGGAGGTCTCGATGAGGTTCCGGTCCACGATTTCAATCTGCCGGGTGGCCGCAAGATCCGCGCTGCAGGCGGCTACGAGTGGTCCGTCATCACGGGCCTGGGGCGGGGCGAAGGCCACGCGTTGCACCTTGACTCCCAGCCCCGGCGGGTGGGCGAGGGTCACTTCCACATCGGGATTGATGAGGGCGTCGAAAAGCTGCGCGCGGGCTGAGGCATTGGCCATCAGGAACAGCGCGGCAGTCGGCAGCCATCTCCAGATTCGCACACACCCCCCTTGTCACTCAGCATGCGCCGGAAGGATCCGCGTGGTCAAATCGCAGATGCCTTGCGCTCCGCTGCGTAGCGCTGCAATGCGCTCAGGTGCATCGGGTAGAACCGCCCGGGTTCGGCGTTGAGCATCCGCGCCAGCTCGGACAATCGAAGCCAGCGGATCTCGCGGGATTCATCGCTGCCCGTGGCGGCCTCGCCCTCGACCTCGCAGATGAAGGTCTGGACCATGATCGGATAGGCGCCCAGGAGATTCTGCGAACTGGCGTAGGGTGCGTAACTGAGTACGTCGTAGCCATTGATAACCACGCGCCTGGATTCGCTTTCGCCCTGGATCCATTGCACGGTCAGACCGGTCTCCTCCTGGATCTCCCGCCTGAGGCAATCGTAGATGTTCTCGAGGGCGCGGATCTTGCCGGCGGGAATTTCGATGAGCCCCGTCTCGCCCGGAGCGCCGGCCTTGTCGCGCTCCTGCAGCAGGATCCATTCCTCGCCTTCCTGAAAGCGGCGGATGATACCGCCGGCGCCGGGAATCGCGAACTGTTCCTGGAACCGTGTACCGGTGGCCTCGCTGGTTCCGGGGACATCCCGGAACAGATCTTCAACGACGGGGACCAACTCGCCCGGCGCGCAAGCAAGGCGCAGCGCGCCGTGCTCTGTCAATTCCTTCTCCGAGCCGTAACCATAGGTCACGCCTACGCAGCGCAAGCCGCACCGGACGCCTCCGAGCATGTCGTGCTCCCGGTCGCCAACCATGACCGCGAGATCGGGATCCAGGCTCTCGGTGGTCAGCAGGTAGGCGATCAAGTCACCCTTGTCCACGCGGGTGCCATCCAGCTCGCTTCCGTAGACACCATCGAACAGCGGCATGAGGTGGAAGTGGTCCACGATGCGCTCGGCAAAAACACGGGGCTTGGAGGTGGCCACGAAGGTACGGAAGCCCCTGCCGCGCAACTCATGCAAAGCCTCCGGAATACCCGGATACAGCGCGTTCTCGAACAACCCCACCGTGGAGAAGCGTTCGCGATAGTAGGTGATCGCTTGCTCTACGCAGCCCTTGTCCGCCGTTCCCAGCAGGCGCGGGAAGCTCACTTGCAGCGGCGGTCCGATGCACCACAGCAGTTCATCCTCGCTAGGCACCGGTCTCTTCAGCTTCGCCAGGGCGTGCTGGATGCAGCGCGTGATGCCCGGCTTAGGATCCGTCAGTGTGCCGTCGAGATCGAAGAGAACCGCTCGCTCCTTCACCCTGCCCCCCTGAAACCATTGAACACGGTTCAGGGGAGTGTGTGAAGGGAGATGGCAGTCCCGAATGAATGCAAGGAAGATCGAGGCTGGCGGCGCTTCATGGCTGGCCGAGACGATGATGCTGCGTCCTGCATCACGATCAGCGGCCATCCAACAGCGACCCCCATTCGGCGTACAGCTTTTCCAGCATGCGCCCTATGGCGGCGGCTTCCTGCACCACACGGCCAGCGCGGGCGAAATCGCGGCGGTTGTTGGCCTCCAGCGATTCGCGCTCTAGGTTCTCCTTTCGTCGTTCCTCCGAAGCGATCCGTTCCTCCAGCGCGAGGCGGCGCGCCTCGCCCGATGGCTTGCCCGGCGCCACGATCCGCGGCTTCCGGTTCCGGGTCACGTCCCGCGAGCGCTCCTCGATGCGTCCGGACGTGCGCACCGTACGGGAGCCCAGATCCCGCCAGTATTCCGCGAAGGTCCCCTCGTAGGGCGTGAAGCGCCCTTCCTCAAGCACAATGACCCGCTCGGCCACTTTCTCCAGGAACCACTTGTCGTGGGAGACCGCGAGGATGGTGCCCGTGAAGTCGGCAAGGCCTTCCTCCAGCGCTTCCCGGCCTTCGATGTCGAGGTGGTTCGTGGGCTCGTCCAGCACCAGGAAGTTGGCACCGAGGAAGACCGCGCGCGCGATCTGGAGCCGGTTCCGCTCGCCGCCCGAGAGGGCACCGATGCGCGCGTCGATAGCGCTGCGCTCGAAGAGGAAACGCCTCAGGAGCCGATGGATGGCATCCTCCCGCGCCCCCAGCTCGGCGAATTCCTGGCCCACGGTGCGGTCCGCGCGGAAGACCTCCTGCTCCTGGGCGCAGTAGCCCAGGACCATGCTGGGGCCCACACGGATGGAGCCGCCTTCGTTCCACTTGCCTTCGGCGCCCACGACATCGCGCAGGAAGGTGGTCTTGCCGCTGCCATTGGCGCCAATGAGCGCCGCGCGTTCTCCTACGAGAAGATCCAACCCGGCGCCCTCGAACAGCACGCGCTCATGGAAGGCCTTGCAGTAATCCCGAACGACAAGCGCGATATCCGCCTTGGAGTCATTGCCGTTGAAGAGCACCTGGATCCGGCCGCGGTCCAGGTCCGGCCGCTCGGCGGCCTGCTGCTTCGCCTGTTCGAGCTGGGTGCGGCGGGCTCGCAAGCGCTTGCCCCAGGCGGGATCCGGCCGCGCGTGGGCGATCTCGGCGAAGCGTCGAACGAGGGCTTCCAGCCGTTCGATGCGGGCATGGTCCGCCTGCCAGTCCCGGCCCTGGGCTGCGGCGCGGCCCAGTTTCTCCAGACGGTACGCCGAGTAGCCCCCTGCATAAGCAGCCACACACCCATCCTCCAGTTCGAGGATGCGGTCAGCAGCGCGGTCCAGAAGGTAGCGGTTGTGGGAGACCATGAGCACCGCGCGGCGCTCGGCGCGGATGAAGTCTTCCAGCCAGGCCAACCCCTGGAAGTCGAGATGGTTGCCCGGTTCATCCAGCAGCAGGAGATCCGGCGCTTCGGCCAGAGCGGCCACCAGCGCCAGGACGTTCTTCTCGCCCCCGGAAAGGATGGCAGCCTGGGAGCCGGCGAGATGCGCCAGCCCCGCCCGGGCCAGCAGCCTTCGCGCAGCCTCTTCCGCCCGGCCCCCGCCCAGCGCCTCGAAGCGCTCCCGCGCTTCTTCGTAGACGTCCAGTTGTGCTTCGCCCGCTTCCAGCGCGGCCATGGCTTCGGCGGCTGCATCCAGCCGTGCGGCGGCTTCCCGCGCGGGCTGGCAGAGGATATCCAGGCACGTCAGGCCCTGCGGCGGCTCGTAGCGCTGGGGCACGAGGCCTACGCGCAGTCCTTTCTGGCGCCGCAGCGTGCCCTGGAAAGCATCGTCCTGGCCCGCGAGGATCCTGAGCAGGCTCGTCTTCCCGCAGCCATTGCGGCCCACAAGGGCCACCTTCTCGCCGGCTTCAAGAGCGAGCGAGACTTGTTCCAGCACGGGCGTCCCGGCCCAATCCTTCGACACATTAGTACATTCCAATATAGACATGATAAATATCCAGATGGATCCTGGCGCTCAGGTCGCGCCATGGCATGATTTCGCGGAAATGGGCGGGAGCGCCGACCGGCGCCCCGCCCCTCAGATTTGTGATTCGTGTGGAGTCCCGTATTCGCGGAAGTCGCGCTCGCCTACTTCTTTGCCGTCTTGGGCAGTGACTCGGTCAGCTTGATGAGCGCGAGCTGGCCCTGGCGGCCGTAGTCGATGGCCTCGCCCAGGATGCGCGCGGCTTCCTGGGGCGCGTGGAAGCCCATGGAGTTCTCCGCGTTGATGAAGTCCACCCGCCACTGGGCCTTGCGCTGCAGTTCGAGGATGGGCGTGAGCTTGTCCTCGGGCACGCCGTCCTTCTTTGCCTTCTCCAGGTCGCCGATCAGCGCCACCAGGGCGTCCTCGGCACGGTCCATGAGGGCGCGGGTGCGGTCCTGGATGGCTTCCACCCGGGCCTTCAGCTCGGCTTCGGGGAACCGGTGGCAGGTCTGGCAGGCGCGGCTGATGTTCATCAGCGGGCTGCGCACCTGGTGGTCGCTGATCTTCACCGCGCCTTCGCGCTGGTAGGGCATGTGGCAGTCGGCGCA
>DCFP01000087.1:0-731 GCA_002319925.1 Holophagaceae bacterium UBA1801
GGCGTGAATTCCTTGCTGGAAAGGCCATAGCGGCCGGCGATGACCTTGGGATCCAGGGTGGTGAGACCCTCTTCCCGGGCTTCGCGCAGGGCGGTGATGACATCGAGGTAGACGGGATCGCCAGGGGCGCCGGGTTCCTTCACGCGGTCCAGGACGGTGAGCTTCTTCGTGGTCTTGGGCAGGGAGCCTACGAAGTGCTTGATGGAGAAGGGACGGTAGAGGCGGACCTTGAGGACGCCGATCTTCTCGCCCTTGGCCTTGGCGTATTCCACGTACTCGTGGGCCACGTCGGCGCCGGAACCCATCACGATGACGACGTTCTCGGCGTCGGGGGCGCCGAAGTATTCGAAGAGCTGGTACTGGCGGCCCGTCAGCTTGGCGAACTTGTCCATCTCCTCCTGCACGATACCGGGGCAGGCATTGAAGTAGGGGTTGCAGGCTTCGCGAGCCTGGAAGAACACGTCCGGGTTCTGGGCGGTGCCTCGGATGACCGGCTTGTCTGGGCTCAGGGCGCGCTTGCGGTGGGTGGCCACCAGCTCGTCCGTCACCATGGAGCGGAGATCCTCGTCGTTCAGCATCTCGATCTTGGAGACTTCGTGACTGGTGCGGAAGCCGTCGAAGTAATGCAGGAAGGGGACGCGGCTGCGCAGGGTGGCGCTCTGGGCGATCAGGGCGAAGTCGTGGGCCTGCTGGACGCTGTCGGAGCTCAGCATGGCGAAGCCGGTCTGGCG
>DCFP01000087.1:1016-8224 GCA_002319925.1 Holophagaceae bacterium UBA1801
ACGTCGGAGTGGTCACCGAAGATGGAGAGGGCGTGGGTGGCAATCGTGCGGGCCGAAACGTGGAACACGCACGGTGTCAGCTCGCCGGCGATGAGGTACATGTTCGGGATGAAGAGCAGGAGGCCCTGGGACGCCGTGAAGGACGTGGTCAGCGCGCCAGCCTGGAGAGCGCCGTGGACGGCGCCAGCGGCGCCGGCTTCGGACTGCATCTCGACGACGAGAGGAACCGTGTTCCAGATGTTCTTCTTGCCTTGCGCGGACCACTCATCGGACCACTCGCCCATGTTGGACGAAGGCGTAATCGGGTAGATGGCGATCACTTCATTGGTACGGTGGGCGACGGAGGCTGTCGCCTCGTTGCCGTCAAGAGTGACCATGCGTCTTTCAGCCATGGGCAGGCCTCCTTGGAGAGTGGTTGCAGATGAAAAAGGTTCCGGTTGGGAAGCGTGGCCGTCAGCCGCAAATTTCATTACGCTTCACAACTCGCGAGTCTAGGAGTTTCTAAACGAAATGGCAAGCGGCTCAAGGGTTTCCGGCGCGTTCTGTGCTGAACGCCACAGTGCCAGAAGCCGTGGTGCGGCTCCTGGCTATGTCCTTCCCGAAAACCGGCCTAGAGTTGGGTATGCGCAGCCTGTGGCCCAATCGGCGCTGAGACGCTGTCGCAACAATTCTTATCACGGGGGAATCATGGAATTGAAGGACAGCCAGACTGCCAGGAATCTGCTCAAAGCCTTCGCGGGGGAAAGCCAGGCCCGAAACCGGTACAACTTCGCGGCTTCCATCGCACGGAAGGAAGGCCTGGAGCATGTCGCCGCCATCTTCGAGGAGACCGCCGCCAACGAGAAGGAGCACGCCAAGCTCTTCTTCAAGCATTTGGCTGTCCTTGCCCCGAATGCCCTCGAGATCACGGCCTCCTATCCGGTCGTCACCGGCGATACGGCTGCCCAGCTCAAGGCCGCCTTCGAAGGGGAAAACGAGGAATGGGCCGATGTCTATCCTGAATTCGCAAGGATCGCCCGGGAAGAGGGCTTCACGGCCATAGCCAACACCTTCGAGTGGATCGCCAAGGTAGAGAAGGAACACGAGCAGCGCTTCCGCCGGCTCCACGATCACGTGGTCAACGGTACTGTCTTCCAGCGCGGCGAAAAGATTTATTGGCGCTGCAGGAACTGTGGGCACATCCACGAAGGTACAGCCGCGCCCAAGGCTTGCCCGGCCTGCCAGCACGCCCAGGCCTACTTTGAACCCGTGGGAGAAAAATTCTAGGTTCTAGCGTAGTTGTGACCTCGGTTCGGTGGTCCGCGACCGGAATCCCTGCAATCATGAGATGCAAGGTTCCGCTGGTCGCGGACTCCGTTTTTAGAGGCTTCGATGCTGACCTTGCCCTTGATGCACGCCCTGACCTTCGACGATGTCCTTCTGGTCCCGGGCCCTTCGGAAGTCCACCCCAACCAAGTGGATCTGTCCACGCGCCTGACCCGGAATATCACCCTGCGGATTCCCCTGCTGTCCGCGGCCATGGACACCGTCACGGAAGGACGTTTGGCCATTGCGCTGGCCCAACAGGGCGGCATCGGCATCATCCACAAGAACCTCAGCATCGACCGCCAGACCGAGGAAGTGGACAAGGTGAAACGCAGCGAGTCCGGCATGATCACCGATCCCATCGTGATCGATCCGGATGCGCCGATCCGCGACGCCGAAGCCCTGATGGCCAAGTACAAGATCTCCGGCGTGCCGGTCGTGCAGAACGACAAGCTCGTGGGCATCCTCACCAACCGGGACCTCAGGTTCGAGACGAACATGGACCTGCTGGTGAGCGAGCGCATGACCAAGGAGAACCTCGTCACCGTCCCCGTGGGCACCACCCTGCAGGAAGCCAAGGTGAT
Source organism: Holophagaceae bacterium UBA1801 (assembly GCA_002319925.1). Taxonomy (GTDB): domain Bacteria; phylum Acidobacteriota; class Holophagae; order Holophagales; family Holophagaceae; genus UBA1801. The sequence continues at coordinate 2,906 of DCFP01000087.1, forward strand.
CCTGCAGCACCATCGCATCGAGAAGCTGCTGGTCGTGGACGAGTCAGGCGCCTTGCGGGGGCTCATCACGGTCAAGGACATCGAGAAATCCATCAATTATCCCAATGCCGCCAAGGACAAATTGGGCCGCCTCCGCGTGGGCGCCGCCCTGGGCATGGGCCCCGATATGCTGACCCGGGCCAAGGCCCTGGTGGAAACCAAGGTGGACGTGCTCTGCCTCGACAGCAGCCACGGCCACAGCAAGGGCGTTCTGGAGGCCCTGCGAAAGTTGAAGGAGACCTTCCCCGAAACCGAAGTCATCGCGGGCAATGTCGCCACCTACCAGGGCGCCAAGGACCTCATCCTCGCGGGCGCGGGTGCCGTCAAGATCGGCATCGGACCTGGTTCCATCTGCACCACCCGCATCGTCACCGGCGCTGGCATGCCGCAGATCACCGCAATCGTGGAAGCGTCCAGGGCCTGCCGGGAACTGGGCGTCCCCTGCATCGCCGACGGCGGCATCAAGTATTCCGGCGATGTAGCCAAAGCCATCGCGGCGGGTGCCGACTCCGTCATGATCGGCAGCCTCTTTGCCGGCACGGACGAAGCTCCTGGCGAAACGGTCTTCTACCAGGGCCGCACCTTCAAGACCTACCGCGGCATGGGCTCCCTGGGCGCCATGAAGCAGGGCAGCAAGGACCGCTATTTCCAGGAAGGCAAGGACGACACGAAGCTCGTGCCCGAGGGCATCGAGGGCCAGGTGCCTTACAAGGGCAAGGTCGCGGACCTCGTCGTTCAGCTCATGGGCGGCCTGCGCGCGGGCATGGGGCTCGTGGGCGGGAAGGACGTGGCGGACTTCCACCAGAAGGCCAGCTTCGTGCAGATCAGCACCGCCGGCCTGCGGGAAAGCCACGCCCACGACGTGATGATCACCAAGGAAGCGCCCAACTACCGGATGGATTGAGCCCATGTTCGGCTGGAACAAACCCAAGGCGCCAACACCAGCGAATGGTGTGTACTTCTCCTGGACGCCGGAATGCGATATCGGCATCCAGCGCTTTGACCAGGAACATCGGCAGCTGGCCGGACTCATCAATCAACTGCATACGCTGATGGTGGTCAAGCGGGACCGCGCTGCCGCGGACCAGCTCGCGGATCAGCTACTCAAAATGACCCGCACCCATTTCGCCAGCGAGGAGGATCTGCTCGCCGAAACGGAATACGAAGAACTCGAGTCCCATCGCCAGCAGCATTCAGATCTCATCAATGAGCTGCGGGATCTGCATCGCCAATTCAAGGCCGGCACTCTGAGCGCACTGGCCATGCCCAATTTCCTGAAGAAGTGGCTGATGGAGCACATCCAGAATTCGGATCGCCGGTACGTTCCGCACCTGAAGTCCAAGGGAGTGGACTGATCAATAACGCAGGATGAATCAATGGGAATGGGCCTTCGTCGCCACTCCATCCTCGGCGATCAAGGCGCCGATTTGATTCCAATCCAGGCGATCCTTCCTGAAAAAATGATCGATCCCTAGTCTCAGGGCCACGCCACGGTACTCGGGAACGTCGTACATGGTGCACAGAACAACGATCGTCCCGGGGGATTCGCGGCGGATCCGGTCCGCCAGATAAAGCCCACTGCCATCGGGAAGGCTGATGTCCAGGAAAACGAGTTTCGGCGTCAGGTTGTGGAACTTCTCAAGCCCTTCCATCAGGTCCCCCGCCTCCTCCACGTGAAGGGCCGGGAAACGTTCGCACAGGGCTTCGCGGAACTGCTGTCGAAAAATCTTGTTGTCGTCGATCATCAGCACGCGGAAGCACCTTTCCTTTGGACATAAACTTGGTACGCTTCCACTCCGATGTTGGATGAGCATGGGGTGTTCCCCCCATAAATACCCCGGGAAAACCTGTAATTAGCTGAAGGCGCGGTGCAGGGATTCCGTACATGGCCCCAGGCCCGCATGGGGCCTAGGGTCTGGCAATGCTGCAGCTCAGGTGGATCGAGAACTCGAACTCGGTGATTCGATCAACCGGCCATAGGGATGGCTGCGATGTCTTCCGGGGCCTCGTCGAAGAAGGCTTCCGAGGCCAAGGGCGAGACCTTGGAGGAATCCGTGGCGCGGAACACGCTCATGGTGCCGCGGAGTTCCCGGCGGGCCCGATGCAGCCGCTGGCGCACAAGGCCGGAGCTGATGTTCAACCGCTGCGCCACTTCCTCCGTCGTCATGCCCTGGAGGTCACGCAGAACGAAGACCTCCCGCTGCAAGGCCCCAAGACGCGACATTCCCTGGTGCAGCATGGACCAGAATTGATCCTTCTCGAGGGAAACGAAGGAAATAGTGTGATGAGACCATTCCTGGTGGATATCTGAATGGAAGAAGCCACCGGATTCAAGCAGGTTCTCCGGGAATTCGTGGAATCCGTTCTCCCGCCGTCGCAGCCGGCTCCGCCGGATCATCAAGGCTTCGTTGATGCAGATTCGATAGGCCCAGGTGGAGAACTTGCTTTCAGCCCTGAACTGGGTCAACCCCTGGTGAATGTGGATCATGGCCGCCTGCAGCGCATCCTGGGTATCCAGCTCATTCTTAAGGACTCGCTGGATGCCGTTCGAGAAAAGACCGAGATAGGGTGTGATGAGCTCTTCGAAGGCGTCGCCATCACCGGCTATGATCCGCTTGATGAGCACCACCTCAACCTCGTGTTCACGGAAGGGCAACGAGTTCGTCACAGATTGCGTTCGCTGGGGCATGGGCCATTCGCTCCTGTGTGCTGTTCGTTCCTTAATTGCATGGGGCGAGAGCATGAAAACCCAGCCCCAGGTTTCCAAGGGTAGGGCTGGGGTCCTGGAGGACCTATGGGGGGATTCCCCTATAAACCATCGGAAAAGCCTGTAATTTTTCCAGCACGGTGCTATAGATCATTGCCAGGCGCCCGCCCCGCTCGGGTGTGGCAAGCCGGGGGAGGCGAATGGGTCTGGACAGGAAGTACCGTCTGGTCATCGCGGAAGACCATGCGATTTTGCGGGATGGTTTGCGTTCTCTCCTGGAATCGAAAGCAGACTATGAAATCGTGGGCGAGGCCACCGATGGCCGTGAAGCCATCCGGTGCACCGATGAATGCCGGCCCGATCTGGTGCTCCTGGATCTTTCCATGCCCCGCACCAACGGCATCGAGGCTCTCAAGGAAATCAAACGTGTGCGGGACCAGACGCGCGTGCTCGTCCTCACCGCTTACAAGAACGAGGACTATGTATTTGCCGCGCTCAAGGCCGGCGCCGATGGGTTCGTGCTCAAGGATGCCAGCGCGGACGAGCTCTTCACGGCCGTGAAATCCGTTCTGGATGGAGAGCGCTTCCTGAGTCCGGCTGTGGCCACAACTGTCGTTGCCGCCTACCTGGGCACCAAGGAAGCCACGACTCCCCAATCCCCGTACGACGAACTCTCCGTAAGGGAGCGCGAGGTACTGAAACTCGTGGCCGAGGGATACCGCACCCGTGACATCGCGGAGTACCTCTGCATCAGCCCCAAGACTGTGGAAAAGCATCGAGCCAATCTGATGGATCGACTCTCGCTGCACACCGTCTCCGCCCTGACCGCCTACGCCATCGAGAAAGGGCTGGTGACAAAGTAGGGTGAGCCTCGGGGCCACGGCGTCGTCCCGACTCGCCAGGAAGCCATGGAATCACTGCGATCTCAAGTAGAGACAGAGCTGCTTTAGGTATCGGGTGCCGATAGGGTGACCGGGCGCGCCATGACGATGTCCCGCTGGGGATCCGTTCCCAGCGGGAAAATGTGCTCTCCAACCTCAACGAATCCGAATTTCTGATAGAAGGTAATGGCCCGCGGATTCCGTTCCCAGACACCAAGCCAGATGTTGTCTGAATGACGATGCTCCATGTGTGCGATGCACGCGGACATCAGGTCCTGTGCCACGCCCTTTCCATGCCATTCGCTCGCCACATACAACCTTCTGATTTCCCCGGGGTGGTTTGCGGCAACGCATGCCGGAGCTTCGCCCCAGTGAAGCTGAGCGAAGGCGATCAGTCGCCCCTGCTCTTCGCAAATCAAAGTATGCATCGCCGGATCTGAAATCTCCGCTCCCTGGATTGATTCACCAAAATTCTTCCGGCAGTGGAGATCCATGTCCTCGGCGGTGTTGAGCCCACTGAAGGTATCGCGAAAGGTCCGCTCCGCCACCGCAGCCAGTTCCCTCGCATCGGATGGTCTTGCTTGGCGGATGCTAGACATTTTGGCTCCGGAGCTACTTGCGAGCACTGATAACCAGAATTGCTGAATTGGCGGAACACCGGGAGACAAGGCACCTGGAACGACAGACGGAAGACCTGGCCGACGAAGATGACCGCGAATTTGCATGAAACGTCAGGTGAGCAGCACCCGAAATCCGGATGGCCCCTGGAGAGATCGATCAAGGGGAACACCATCTGTGGGTGGATGCTTGCTGCTTTCCGATACATGGCGCGGATTCAGAATGATCCAGGCGAGGGACCAAAGAAGCAGCAGCCCGAGCATGAGCATGGCGAACCGCAAGCATGTATATCGCCTTGTGTACTCTTTGCTGTGGCCTGTGGACACGGAGCACTCCATAAAGATTGATCGGCGGATCACGGCGATGAAAAGGAAGCTGGTTCTCAATTCTGGACTGAAACACTTTCTGCGTGCTACACCCGAGCTGTCAATTCCAGCCGAGCGTTCCGTGTAGAGAAGCGAGTGGCGGTTCCAGAAACATAAAAAACGATTTGCGTCGCCAATTTTCAAACGCGCATTAAGGCTAAAGAATGACGTAGGAGTGCATCTCAGCGGATGTGCAGCAAGTTCAAAGACCTAGCGCTACGGAACATTCGCCTGAAGGCGCTGATCGGAATCCGGATATCCGCCCCGGCCTCCGTGTATCGCTCGCAGTGCGAGCTCCCGCTCGACTCCGCCTCACGGACACGAAGCCTCGGCTGCGCACGCACATCCGCCTTCGGCGGACCGGCGTCAAGGCTCCACTGGAGCCTTAACGCCTTGTGCTAACTGCGCGCCACTGCCGATTCGATTCCGATCGGCAAAAGGAAGCGGCCCCGATGGGGCCGCATCGAATGCTGGAGGCGCCGATCGGAATCCGGATATCCGCCGCGCCCCTGCTTGCGCGCGCACATCCGCCTTTCGGCGAACCTCGATCAAGGCTCCACTGGAGCCTTGATCGCTTGTGCTACCCGCGCAGCTGGGGCGATTCGATTCCGATCGGCAAAAGGAAGCGGCCCCGATGGGGCCGCATCGAATGCTGGAGGCGCCGATCGGAATCGAACCGATGCATAAAGGTTTTGCAGACCTCTCCCTT
>DCFP01000087.1:8593-39860 GCA_002319925.1 Holophagaceae bacterium UBA1801
CGACTTCGACCTTGGCAAGGTCGCACTCTACCACTGAGTTACACCCGCGTGGAAACAAGATTCTAGCATGGGTGACACCATCGTCAATGCTGAATTTCGGGGCATGCCCTCGGCCGCGCTAAAAAGGGGATTTTACAGACTCTTTCGTCTCGATCTTCCGCCTCTCGACAAGGAATGATGCACTTCCCTTCTGCTTGCGTCATCCTGATGCCATGCTCCCGCAGCCGAAAACCTCGAGGATCATGCAGCCTCCTGGCGCGCTGTTCCTGCCGTTGGCCTTCCGATTCGCCGTCTCCTTCGGGCTCGCCATCCTGCAGTTGGCGCTGCCCATGGACAGCCTGCATCCGCCTGCGGGCGAGAACTTCTACCTCTTCGTGCTTCTCGGGCTCTTCCTGGAGTGCGTCTGGGAGGTGAGCCGTTCCGTCAGGCGAACGGGACAGATCTTCTCGACGCCCTCGCAGCCATGGATCCACATCAATCTCATTCTGGATCTGATCCTGATCACGCTCCTGGTGGCATTCCAGGGCGTGGACCAGGAGCGCTTCGCAACCGCCTACATCATTCCGGTGCTGGCCTCGGCCTTCTACTTGCGGATCTCGGGAATCCTCAGCATCAGCATCCTGGCTTCGCTCTTCCACATCGTCAGCGTGATGTTCTTCACCATGGGCTGGGCGCCCGCCTTCGGCCGTTCAGGCCCGACGCCGAACATCGATCCTTCGCAATTGGCCTTCATCCTGGGCTTCGCGATTCTGCAGATTTTCGCCGCCACCTTGGTGGTCGTCCCGATCCGGCGGCATCTCGAGACGCTTAGAACCACGCTCCGGCAATCGGAGGCGACGGTCGACGAGCTGTCAGCCCTCTATCGCCGGGTCTTCGAATCGATGTTTTCTGGCCTCATCACCATCGATCTGAACAATCAGATCACCTCGGCCAACCCCGCGGCAGAGGCCATTCTGCAACGTTCCTTGCAGCCCGGCACGCCCATCGCGAACCTGGGGCTGGGAGACCTCCTCTCCCGGGAGGCACTGACCAAGGAGCAGCGCTTCGAGCGCCATTTCGGCAACGCCAAAGGCGAACGCCGGATCATCGGCGGCAATGCTGCTCCCATTCGGGATCGCGATGGGGCCGAGACCGGGCACCTGCTCCTGTTCCAGGATCTGACAGACTTGAAAGCTTTGGAGGAGCGGACCCGCTTGAGCGAGCGGCTGGCCACCGTGGGCGAATTGTCCTCCGAACTGGCCCATGAGCTGAGAAACCCCGTGGCCTCCATCCTGGGCTGCGTCCAGATCCTGCAGCAGGGCGAGCAGCCCAAGACCCTCATGAACCGGGTGCTGACCATCCTCCAGCGGGAGTCGGAGCGCGTCAGCGCCATCGTCTCGGACTTCCTCGACTTCTCCAGGCCCAGGGCCGTGAAGGTCCAGAGTCTCTGGCTGACGGGACTCATGGAAGAGGTCAAGGCCAGCTGGGAGACCGATGCCCGCAACGAGGGCCTCCAGCTCCAGATGGACCTGCCTCCGGGAGCCTGGATCAAGGGAGACCCCATCTGTTTCCATCAGATCTTCACCAACCTCTTGAGCAATGCCCGCAAGGCCCTCGAAGGCGTGGCTCAGCCCCTGGTGCGGATCCGTTTTTCCGCGGTCGCCAAGGGGCTCGAAGTGGATGTGGAAGACAACGGCTGCGGTATGTCTCCGGAGCAGCTCCACAACGTGTTCTTGCCCTTTTCAAGTCATTTCCGCGAGGGGACCGGACTGGGCATGAGCCTGGTGTTCCAGTTCGTGCAGCAGATGGAGTGGGATATCCGCATCGAAAGCAGGGAGAGCCAAGGCACCACGGTTCACCTGATCATTCCGCTGGGGACGGAGCCCGAGGAAGCCTCTTTCGAAGGCTGAATCCGGTCATCAAAGTGGGTGAAAGCCTCGGAATGCCTTGCAGGCAGCGCTAGAAGATGGCACATTGCACTTACTTCCGAGCTGCCGCCAGCCCGTTCCGGTTTGACCAGGATCACCCATGAACCGCAAACTCATCCGTCCCGATTTCACGGAAATCAAGGAGAAACTCGGGCGGACTCCCAAACCTGTTGCGCCCCAGGAGAGCCCGTCCGCGTCCCAGCCGGTCATGGATCCTAGCACCGGCGCCGCCGCCAATCCCAACGCCCCAAGCGCGCCCCAAGGGCTGGGCAGCCCCCGCCGCAAGATCGCCCCGCCGGAACAGACCAACGCAGAAAGTTTCTACTACCTGAAGCAGATGCAGGCCAAGACGCCCATGGTGATTGTGCTCCAGAACGACGAGAAGCTGCGGGGCATCATCGAGTGGTACGACAAGCACTGCCTCAAGATCAACCGCGTCAAGGAACCGAATCTGCTCATTCCCAAGCACAACATCAAGTACATCTACAAGCAGGAGGAGGAGCCACGGATCCGCCGCAACCGCGCCGGGAAGAAGGAAGAAACTCCCGCCACGGATGTGGATATTCCGCTCTACGATTGAGCCGGAGCCGACCATGCCCCGCCCACCTTGCATCGTCATCACGCTCGGAGACCCTTGCGGCATAAGCCCTGAGTTGCTGCTGCGGTCCCTGCGAGCCATCAATCGCTGGGCTTCGGTCATCGTCGTGGGCTCCAAGGCTGGCGTGGATCTGCTGGACGCCTACCCGGAGCGGAAGGTCTTCTGGCGCTGGGGCAAGGCGGCCCTGCCCGCGCCGGAAGTGCCGGACGCAAACGTCTATGGTCTCTGGACCAGCGATTCACCCGACTGGCAGAAATCCGAATCCAGCCTGCTGGGTTACGCGACCTGGATCGACCCCACACCTGCCATCACCAAGCTGGACCTGGCGCTTGGAGAGGCATCGGCGGCCTCCGGCAAGTGCGCGGTAGAAGGCGTCCGCATTGGAGCCGGTCTCGTGATGGCGGGGAAGGCGGATGCCCTCGTCACACTGCCTCTCTCCAAATCTGCGGCCCATCAGGCTGGTTTCAACATTCCCGGGCACACGGAGTACCTGCAGGAGCTGGCCGGTTCCCCCATCACGCGAATGGCCTTCGTGAGCCCCAGTCTTTCCGTGGTGCTCCACACGGTCCACCAGAGCCTCAAGTCCGTGGTGGATGAACTCGCCGCGGATGCGGTGGCGGAAACCCTCGTGTTTTCAGCGGACCGGTTCATGCAGCTCACGGGCAAGCTGGATCTGAAGGTGGCCCTCTGCGCGCTCAATCCCCATGCGGGTGAAAGCGGTGCCTTTGGCGAAGAAGAATCCATCCTGGGGGAAGCCCTCGTGCAGGCGGAGGCTTCCTTCATGGATTTTAGTGCGGGCGGCAGCCCCAGCCCCTTCGCCCACGTGGCTTCGCCCTTCGATCCAGGCCCCATTCCCGCGGGTTGGGATATCTTCCCCGTCCAGGGATCCTCGTTCTCCGCACTGGGCGGCCATCGGGACATCGAGGTGATCTCCCGGAGCCCGCTGCCGGACAAGCCGCCGAACCGCCCTTCTCCGCAGTTCTACGGTCCGTTGCCTGCGGACACCCTATTCCAGCGCGCCGCGAAGGGCGAGTTCGATCTGGTGATCGCGCTCTACCATGACCAGGGACTCATTCCCATCAAGGTGCTCGAGCCGAGCCGCGCGGTGAATCTCACCCTGGGTCTGCCCTTCATCCGGACTTCTCCGGATCACGGCACCGCCTTCGACAAGGCGGGGCGCTGGCAAGCGGACCCCACCAACTTCCTGGAAGCCACGGCCCTGGCGATCCGCCTCGCGGGCCGGGCCAAGCACGAACCATGGAAGGCTGATGTTCCCGTTGCCTGATCCTGCATAATGAAGGGATCCTTGGAATGGACCGGCCCTGATTCCGATCCAATCTATTGATCCTGCTAGTCCGGAGTTGCCATGTCGAATGTTGCCGTCGTTCTTGCCGCTGGTCTTGGCAAGCGCATGAAGTCTTCCGTTCCCAAAGTACTTCATCCCGTGCTGGGCGATCCGGTGCTGCTCTGGGTATTGCTGACGCTGCCCCCAACGGTATCCTCCGCCGTCGTGGTCCTGCACCACGGAAAGGACCAGGTCGAACTCGCCCTTGCCTCCTGGGCCAAGCAAGGCCTGCTGCCCTGCCCGATCACGACGGTGGATCAAGGGGAGCCCCTAGGCACGGGCCACGCGGTGCAGGCGGCCGCTCATGAACTCGACCGGCTGGAGGCCACCAACATTGTGATTCTTTCCGGCGATGTGCCACTGCTCACGTCCACAACTGTTGCGCGCCTAGCGGCATCCAACGTGGGGGTGCTGCTGGCCATGGATCTCGATGAACCCGCGGGCTACGGCCGCGTGATCCAGCATGCCGATGGCACGCTGAAGAGCCTCATCGAGTTCAAGGATGCGGACGAAGCCACCCGAAAGATCCGCCGCGTCAATGGTGGCGTCTACGCCCTGCCCTGGAGCGGATTGAAACCCGCGCTGGCCTCTTTGCGGAACGACAATGCCCAAGGGGAGTTCTACCTTACGGACGCGGTGGTCACCATGGCCGGACGCACCCCGATCCGCGTGGAGCTGTGCGATCCCACCGAGCTCATGGGCATGAATTCCCGGGGCGACCAAGCCGTTCTGCAAGCTTGCGCCAGATCCCAGGTGAACGAGCGATGGATGGAGGCCGGCGTGACCTTCCTCGACCCGGAATCCACCGTCGTTGGGCCGCGCGCAGAACTGGCCAAGGATGTCATCCTGGAGCCCAACGTGCGCCTGGAGGGGCGGATCAAGGTTGGAGAAGGGACCCGCATCGGCCAGGGTTGTGTGATCGCGGACTGCACCATCGATGAAGGCGTCGAATTCAAACCCTACTGCGTGGCGCGGGAATCCCGGATCGGAAAGGGCGCGAAGCTCGGACCCTTCGCCCATCTGCGCGAAGGATCGGTGCTGGAGAACAACGTCCATGTCGGCAACTTCGTGGAGACCAAGAAGGCCATCCTCCACGAAGGCGCCAAGGCCAACCACCTCAGCTACCTCGGCGATGCGGAAATCGGCGCCCGGACCAACATCGGCGCGGGTTTCATCAGCTGTAACTACGATGGATTCCACAAGTTCAAGACCACCATCGGCCAGGATGTCTTCGTCGGCTCCGACTGCCAGATGGTGGCCCCGGTCACCCTGGGCGATGGCGCGATCATCGGTGCGGGCAGCACCATCACCGAGGATGTCCCCGCCAATGCCCTCGCCCTGACCCGCGCGCCGTTGATCCTGAAGGAAGGCGCCGCGGAACGGCTGCGGCAGAAACAGCGCGCGAAGCAGGGTTGACCTAACATGCCTGACACGACCGCACCCCGCCCATCCCTGTTCATTAACTTCCTCGACCGCATCGGCCGGCTCGTTGTCAATTTCCTGTCCGATGCCGGGGACTTCGCGGTGCTCGCTGGCCGCACCTTCGCGGCCATCTTCAAGCCGCCCTTCGACACGCCGAACCTGATGCGGCAGTTCCTGGTGGTAGGCGTCAATTCCATCCCCGTCATCGTCCTCACATCGCTGGCGGTGAGCATGGTGTTCGCGGTTCAGCTCGACTTCGGATTCCGGCAGTTCCAGGCGGAAGGCTTGGCCTCCCAGGTCGAGGGCCTTGCGGTCGTGCGGGAGCTGGCGCCCGTGATCACGGGCCTCATGATGGCGGGACGCGTGGGTTCGGCCATGGCAGCGGAACTTGGCACTATGCAGGTCACCGAACAAATCGATGCGCTGGAATGCCTGGCCACGGACCCGATCCACTACCTCTTCGTGCCGCGCCTGCTCGCTTCGGCGGTGATGGTCCCCCTGCTCACGGGGATCTCCATCTACGTGGGCTTCTGGGGGGGCTACGCGCTCCTCGTGGGCGTCGCGGGGCAGAGTCCCTTCGTCTATGCCTCCGACTTCTACAAACTGCTGGCCTTCCGTGATATCCGCATCGCGCTCATCAAGGGGGTCGTGTTCGGCACCATCATCGCCCTCGTGGGCTGCTGGCGCGGCTACCGCACGTATGGCGGCGCCGAAGGCGTGGGCAACGCTCCCACCAGCAGCGTGGTGACCAGTTCACTCTGGATTCTCATCTCCGACTTTTTCATTACCAAATTGCTTCTGGTTTGAGGCGCCCTTGGAACCCGTCATTGATGTCGTGAACCTGTCCAAGGCCTTCGGGCCCAAGGTAGTGCTGTCCAATGTCAATCTGTCCGTACAGGAGGGGGAAAGCCTCGCGGTGATGGGTGGCTCCGGAACGGGCAAGACCGTGCTCCTGCGCAACATCATGGGACTGCTGAACCCGGACACGGGCTATGTCTCCGTGGAAGGCAAGGTGGTGCAGAAGCAGGACCGCGCGGGCCTGTTCGAGATCCGCCAGAAGATCGGCATGTGCTTCCAGATGGCGGCGCTCTTCGATTCCATGTCCGTGGAAGAGAACGTGGGCTTCGCCCTCAAGCGGCATACACCCATGACCAAGGCAGAGATCACGGACCGGGTGGATGAGTGCTTGACGATGGTGGGGCTCAAGGGCTGCCAGAGACTCCGCACCTCCGAGCTTTCCGGCGGCATGAAGCGGCGTGTGGGCTTCGCCCGGGCCATCGCGCTCAAGCCTAAGATCCTGCTCTTCGACGAGCCCACCACGGGTCTGGATCCGGTGATGACCGATGTCATTGGCCGGGTGATCCTGGATCTGAAACACGAGCTCGGTGTCACTACCATCACTATCACCCACGACCTGAAGAGTGCCTTCGAGATCGCGGACCGCATCGCTCTGCTGTTCCACGGAGAGATCATCGCCTGCCAGCCTCCCGCTGAATTCAAGGTCAACCCCCATCCGGTGATCCAGCAGTTCCTGCGGGGCGACGCGGAAGGACCCTTCCTGTCGGATCCCCCGCCGCCCAAACGATCGATGAATACCGTTTCCCATCAAGTTTCAGTACCCTGATTCAGGAACCTCGCCATGAAACTCGAGACCAAAGTCGGCGCCTTCTTCCTCGCGACCATCGCCATCCTGGGGTTGCTGATCGTCCGGACCGAAAAGCTGGATCTCTTCACCAAGAAATCCGACCACGAATACTCCCTCGAATTCGACCAGGTGGCGGGCCTCTCGCCCCAGAGCAAGGTGCGCATCTCGGGCGTCCCCGTGGGCACCGTGCAGGAGATCAAGCTCGACGAGGCTGGCAAGGCCAAGGTCGTCATTGATCTTCCCACCGATGTTCCGATCTACGCGGATGCCTCGGCGCAGTTGAGTTCCCTCGGCATCCTCGGTGAGAAGTACGTGGAATTAAGCCAGGGGCATGCGTCTGCCGGCCCCATGCCAAACAACGGCGTCATCCCGAGCCACGAAGGCGTCAATCTCGACAACCTCATGGAGACCCTCGCTTCCATCAGCAAGGACGTGAAGAACGTCACCGGCGCCCTGAACCAATCCATCGGCGGCGAGCAGGGTCGCCAGAAGATGGACGAGATCGTGGACAACATCCGCGTGCTCACCGCGGAGTTCCGCACCATGGCCCAGGAGAACCACGGCACCATCAACACGACCCTGGCGAACGCGCAGATCATCTCCGAACAACTCAAGGACCGCATTCCCAAACTGGCTCAGCAGTTCGAGGACCTGGGCCGAAACCTCAACGAGATGGCCACGGATACCAAGCCTGAGGTGAAGGGCATGGTTTCGGATATCCGGAAACTCGCCCAGAACTTCGAGAGCACCTCCGAGAACCTCCGGGCCATCACGGACAAGGTCAACCGCGGCGAAGGCACCATCGGCAAGCTGCTGAACGACGACACCACCGTGAAGAAGATCAACGAGGCCGTGGACAACGTCAGCGAGCTCGTGGGCGGCATGAAAGCCATGGAACTCCGCCTGGACATGAACGCGGCCCGCTGGACCAAGCGCGGCGATTCCCAAATTGGGCTCAACATGGAGATCGCGCCCCGTCCTGATTATTGGTACGAGATCGGGCTCAACAGCACGCCGGATGGCAAGATCTCCCAACAGACGACGACGCTCACGCCCATTCCCGGCTTCCCCGCCACCTCCCGCACCGTCACGTCCGATCAGAGCCTCACCGTTTCCGCGCAGTTCGCGAAGCGCCTCGGCGATCACGTCGTCGTTTCCGCGGGCATCGTCGAAGGGAAGGGCGGCGGCGGGATAGAATACCGTGCGCTGGACGATCGCTTCCGCATCGGCGCCCTTGCCTACGATTTCAGCAAGCGGGACGACAAGCCCAAGCCGCGCTACCGTATCACTACCAGCTACCAGTTCTGGAAGGGCCTGTACGCCCAGGCCGGGGTCCAGGACATCGCCAACCCCGAACTCAAGACCTTCTTTGTCGGCGCAGGCGTCCGCTGGAAGGACGAGGACATGAAGAAACTGCTGGGCCTGCTGGGCTCATCCATCAAGTGAACATGGACACCTTCGATTTCGCTCCGGAAAAGGCCGGGACCTTCCTCCTGGTGAGGCGGGGCCTGCCCTTGACCGTGTGCGTGGCAACGCTCCTGTTGGCTCTCATCGAACCCAGTGGGCGGGGCTGGTACCTCCTGGCGTCCGTAGGCTGTCTAGCGGAGGTCTGGCCCACGTTCAAGCGAGGGAAGGAATACCTTCACGGCCGGCACTACCTCGTCCGCCGGGATGGTCTCTGGGTCCGGGCCTTCCGCCCGATCGCGCGATGGTTGGACCGGGAGGAAGCCTGGATCCTTTCCTTCTGTGCCTGGAACAACCAACGGGTAAGAGCCGCGTTCGAGTCGCGCCGGGCGCGCAAGGCCTTGGTTCTGCTGCCCCACTGCATCCAGCTCGCGAGCTGCAAGGCGGATGTCGTGAAGGGTCTCGAGCACTGCTTCTCCTGCGGAAAATGCTCCGTGGGTGATGTCCTGGCAGGGGTGCTCGCCGGCAAATGGAATTGCCGGGTGTCCAACCGCAGCCACAAGGCCTACCGGGAAGCCCGGGAATACCAGCCCGATCTCATCGTGGCGGTGGCTTGCACGGACCGGCTCCTGAAGGGTCTTCTCAAACTGCCTGAAGTGCCGTCCTACGTGATTCCCCTTCAACTGCCCCACGGCATGTGCGTGGATACCACCTTCCATGTTCCGCACCTGGAGGCTGTCATGGCCAACCTCGTGGAGTCCAAGGTGGAACCAGATGAAAGGATTCAGCCCCTGCGGATCGAGACAGGAGCCTGAAACCATGGCCCGCGCGCCGCTTCCTGGATCTTACTGGCTGGAGACGAACCTCCTGGCCGGGCGCTACCCCTTCGCCGAAGAGCAGGCGGTCAAGACCCTCCTCGCGACGGGCATCACTTTCTTCCTTGATCTCACCCAGCCGGGCGAACTACCCACCTACTCCTCATTACTCCCCCAGGACACACACCACCTCCGGGTTTCCATCCCTGATTTCTCGGTGCCTTCAAAGGAAGGAATGAAGCGGATCCTGGACACACTCGACACGGCGCTGGCAGATGGGCACCGGATCTATCTGCACTGCCACGGAGGGCTGGGGCGCACGGGCACGGTGGCGGGCTGCCTTCTGGTGCGCCGGGGCATGACTGGCGAAGAAGCGCTCACGGAGATCAAGCGCCTGCGCCAGACCCATGGTTGCGACATGACAGCGGCATCGCCGGAATCCCTGGCGCAGCTCGACATGGTGAAGACCTGGCAGCCGGGGACCTGATAACGGTTCACACTTGATTTTAAAATTCACCACCAAGTTCACAAAGGAAAGACCACCAAGATCTCCAAGAAAGACAGTCTTAGCTTGGTGATCTTGGTGTGATCTTGATCGTAATGCTTCTATCGACTTGAAAATGAATCCGCATGCGACCTCAGGAAGCTCCCAGTCCGAACCGTTCGACGATGAGGCAAGCGGCTTCATAGAGACTGGGCACGATGGCCTCGACGCTGGGATGGTCCCGGAGACTCTGGATGGGCTCATCCTCGTTGTACCCCGTTTCCACTAGGACCACGCGGATGCCGGCGGCCTTCGCGGCCATTACATCATTGAGCGAATCGCCGATCATCCAGGCGGCCCAAGGAGCGATGCCCAGCCGTGTGCACGCATTCTGCAACAGGGCTGGATTGGGTTTCGGGTCCTTCACATCATCCCCGGCCGCCACAACCAGGAACCAACGGGCCAGCCCCAGCCGTTTCAGCAGAGGCACGGTGAATTCCCTGGGCTTGTTGGTCACGCAGGCCAAACGCAGATCGGCTTTTCTCAGAATCTGGAGTCCCTCCGGGACACGGTCGTACACCACGGTTTCCGTGCCGTTGACCTCGTGATAGTAACGATAGAAGCTTTCCCGTGCCGTGCTGAAGCTCGCTTCGTCCACGCTCCCTTCCATGTCGTCCCGGAGCACCCGATGGATCAGCCGGCTCGCCCCCTTGCCCACAAAGGCTGCGATCCGCTGAACGGGGAGTGACGGCAGCCCGAATTCTTCGCGCAGGCGATTGGCCGCGAGCGCGAGATCCGGAACGGTGTCCATGAGCGTTCCGTCCAGATCTATGAGCACGGCGCTGATCTTGCTCGTCTCAACCATGTCTTCAGCATACCTCACGGACGGTCACGCCCACCGTCCGCATCTTTGCCCACCTGAAGCTTCCTGGCACACTCGAGGAGCCATGTCGAGTTCGTTACTACCCGCCCGCCAATTCATGCAACGCCTCCTGGGCGAGCAGACAGTGGCCTACCTGCTGCATCTCCGTCCCATGGAATGGCCCATCATGACGGCGCACTTCCTGCTGGGAACCTTCATCGCCGTGGGGTTGCGCCTTCCATGGAAAGCAACGCTCCTGGGCTGGTTCATCTTCGTGGTACTTCTGAATGGCGGCACGCTGGCCATCAACAGCGCCTTCGACAACGATGAGGGCGACATCGGCTATCTCCGCCAGCCGCCGAAACCCCCGAAATACCTGCTGCACATCTCGGTGCTGATGCTCGCAGCATCCCTGCTGCTGGGCTTCCTGCTGCCGACCGTCTTCGCCTGGAGTAACGCCGCCTGTGTGATCATGGCGGTCCTGTATTCCGTGCCACCCATCCGGTTGAAGGCTCGCGCGGGCTGGGACATGCTCATCAACTGCGTGGGGTTCGGCCTCCTCACGCCCCTGGCCGGATGGGGCCTCACGGGACGTGAACTGAATACAGCCTTCGTGATGGCGGCCATCGGATTCGCCTTCCTCTTCGGTTCCCTCTATCCACTCACCCAGATCTACCAGATCGAGGAGGACCGCGGCCGCGGCGACCGCACGCTCGTGATCAAGCTGGGCGAGGCCGCTAGCCTGTGGCTGGCTTTGGTACTGGCCGTACTGGCCCATGGATTTTTTGGTTACGGAATCCTGCGCATGCAGAGGAATCCATTGCCCGTGTTGATCTCCCTAGCCGCGTGGCTGATCGTGCTCCTGCCCTGGCTGGTGAAGTGGCGGCAGTGGTCTCCCAAGCAGCACGAAGCCGGAATGTACCGGGCGCTGGTGGCCTGGGCCGTGACCGATATCAGTCTTCTCTTCTTGATGTGGCCCACATGTTGATTCCCGCTCTGACTCTACCTTTCCCGATGTCCTGGGGCTTTTCCACGAAGGAAGACGATCCCTCCACCTTGCCCGCCAAGCGGCTGCACCAGGTCCATGGCACGCACATCCACGAGGCGTCGGATACCGTGCTGGATGGCGACGGACTCTGGACCGTGAAACGCCATTACCGCATCGGCATCCGCACCGCGGATTGCGTACCGATCCTGCTGGGCGGAATGGCCAAGGGAAAACCTTGGATCGCCGCGCTCCACGCGGGCTGGCGAAGCGCCGTGGGAGGACAGGGAACCGGTGATACACCGGGCATTCTGCGGGCCTGCGTGAATATTTTCCGGAATGCGGGCGGAAAGCCCGCGGAGCTGGTATGGGCCCTGGGACCATCCATCCAGAAATGCCACTTCGAAGTGGGCGAGGAAGTGATCGACGCCGCGCGAAAAGACCCTGCATGGCACGAGGATCTGCGCCAAGCCGGGCCCCGGGGCCGGGCCCATCTGGACCTGCAGGGCTTCCTCCGGGCCCAGGCCCTGCAACTGGGCATGGATCCCGCGAAGGACGGTTCCATCAATCGATGCACCGTGTGCGAGGCGGAACTGCTCTGGTCCTATCGCCGCGATGATTACGAAGGCCATCAGTGGGGCTGGGTGGAGATCCTTTAATTCGCGGATGTCTCCTCAGGAAAGCGGAACCACGAATCGCACGAATGAGGACGAATGGCACGAAGGTTGGTTCCATCTTTTCCTTCGTGCGATTATCTCCTGGATTCGTGTGATTCGTGGTTTCCCGCTCCTAGCCCTTGAGCGGAAACCTTACGTGGATGAGGGTTCCGTCCCCTTCGTTGCGGATCTCGATCTCACCGTGGTAGGCCGCCAGCAGTTGCTTGCACAGCGCCAGGCTCGTGCCCGGGGAACGCACCCCAATGACCACCTGCTGATGAAGGACGGAGAAGGGTTCGAAGGCCGTGTCCAGTTCGGCGGGAAGTATGGGACCACCCTCGTCGGCGATCTCGAAGTGGAAGCGCTCATCCTCGCGCCAGGACCGCAACCGCAGCGTTGGCGAGGGCGTGGGCCCGCCCAGGGCGTGCTGGGTCAGGTTCAGCAGCAGCTTCGCGAAATCGCTGTAGACGCCGAACACCGTTGATCGGCGGGACTGCAGGTCCATGGTCACCGCAACCTCCGGCGGGATCGCGCCCTCCGTCTGCAGCAGCTCGATCTCCTGCTGCAGCAGATCGTGGAGGTTGATCCATTCCGGAGTCGTCCCTTCCTTGCCTACGCGGCGCAGCAAACCTTTCAGGAGTCCGTCCACTTTGGAGACGGCTTCCCGGATCTCGCTGATGGCCTTCGTCGCTTCCTCGGCTTCGTTCGCGAGCTTCAGTTTGCGGACCAACTGGTCCAGGGACTGGCTCTGATGATGCAGCGTGAGCACCGGCGCCTCAAGCCGCTGCGTGATCTTGAAGAAAAGATCCTCGAGAAGCACCTGGCGATCCTGGCGGCTCAGATCCACCTTCGCTTTGTGCAGATCCTGGTAGGCCGCTTCCATGCGCTCGTAGCTGGATGCCAGCGCACGCGAACTTTCGTCGAGGTTCTCGATGAGTTCGGCGTTCTCGATGGCCACCTGGGCGATGCTGGCGTGGAGCGACATCATCTCCAGCTCCAGGGCGTGGAAGGGATCGGCCTCGTCCCGTTCGAAGGCCCAGAAGCCCCAGGTTTCGCTTTCGTTCTGGCGATCGATCAGAAGCAGCAGGCTGCAGTCCATGCCAGGCTTCCACAGGCCCAGCAGGAGCCCTTCCTCCCAAAGCCTGGAACCCCTGAGCTTCGAGCCCCAGAGGATGGTGCCCTGCTGCCATTGGCGGGCGCGGTCCAGGAAGCCGTGGGTCTTGGGCAGGGTCGGAGCATCCTCGAAGGCCTGCCCATTCCATTTCAATCCTTCCCAGTAGCCGCCGCTGGGATGGATGCGATAGGCGCAGAGCCGCGTGGCCCGCACCTCGATCCGGGCCTGCTCCAGGATGCGCAGCAGGAGCGTTTTCGGATCCCGCTCGGCAAGGATGCCCTGGGCCAGCGCCAGGAGCCGCGAGAGGCTCCGATTACGGATCTCCAGTTCGCCCTGGGCATCCAGGAGCTTCTTGTTGGTCTCCTGGGATTCCTTCAGCTGCACCTCCAGATGCCCCAGGACTTGGACATTGAATTGCCGCAGCGCCGGTCCTTCGCGGGCCTCCTCGATCTGTTCACGATGGCCGCCGAGGTAGCTTTCCACCTGTTTCACGAAGGTGAAGGGGTCGATGGGCTTTGGGATGAAACCATCGCAACCCGCCACCAGGGCCGTCTCGCGGTCGCTCTTCAGGGTCTTGGCGGTGAGGGCCACCAGGGGCACCTGGGCAAGTTCCGGCTGCTGCCGGAACTTGGTGGCCACCTCGAAGCCCGACAGCCCGGGCAGGTTGATGTCCAGCAGGACCAGGTCCGGCTTGACCTCCAGGGCCAGATCGAAGCCCTTGAGGCCGTCCTCGGCCCAATGCATTTCATAGCCAGCCTGCTTCAGCAAGCGCTGCACCAATCGCCAGTTCACGGGGTTGTCTTCGATGCAGAGGATCCGGAGAGGGGCGTCGGTCATGCGGGAACCTCTCGCAGGATCGGAACTTCCACGATGAACTTGCTGCCCCGGCCCTTGGTGCTTTCAACGACGATGCGGCCATCCATGAGACCGATCAAGCGTTGCGAGAGTGCCAGGCCCAGCCCCGTTCCCCCGAAACGCCGGGTGATGCTGCCGTCCACCTGCTGGAAGGGTTTGAACAATCGGTTGATTTCTTCCTGGTTCATCCCGATGCCCGTGTCTTCGATCGCGATCCGGAGTTTCCCGCCTGTCTTCTCCACAGAAACCGTAACCTCCCCCCGCTCAGTGAACTTGACGGCATTCCCCACCAAGTTCGTGAGTACCTGCTTGAATCGTTGAGGATCTCCATTGATTGTGACGCGCCAGGAGGGCGGTGAATAGGTGAACCGGATGGGACGGTCCAGGATCAGCGCCGTGGCCAGGGACCGCACGTATTCGAGGACGGGCAGCGGATCCATCTCCTGGTGTTCCAGCTCGAACTTGCCCGCTTCGATCTTCGATAGATCCAGGATGGAATCGATCATGGACAGCAGGTTGCGGCCATTCTGGAGGATGATCTCCAGGTCTTCCCGCACGTCCTCGGGGATGCGCTCCGTGCTCTCCTGCAGCAGCAGGCCCGAGAATCCGATCACCGCGTTCAAGGGCGTTCTCAGCTCGTGGCTCATGTTGGCCAGGAATTCATCCTTCATGCGGTCCATCTGCTGGAGCTTCTCGAAGCTCTCCATCAGGCTCTCGTTCACTTCCGTGAGCTCGACCGTCTTTTCCTGGACCTTCTGTTCCAGCGTATCGGCCCAGGCCTTCAGCTCCGCCCTGCTCTGTTCGAGCCCGCGAGTGCGCTCCTGGACGAGGTTTTCCAGGTTGGACCGGATCTCTTCCAGTTCCCAGATGGTCTCCATCAACTGCCGGGTCCGTTCCTGGACCCGGAATTCCATGAGCCGGTTCTGCCGCGCGATCTCCTCCCGGGAGCCCCGCAGCTTCTCGGTCATGACGGCGAAACTGCGGCTCAGGTCTTCCAGCTCGTCGTTGGATGTCACCTCCACCGGCTCGCCATCCAGGTTCCCCTGGGCCACCTGCTGGGCGGCCTGGGTGAGCTGGAGCACGGGCAGGATGTAGAGATTCGCAAAGTAGATCGCCGCGATGATGCCGATGATCAGGGTCGTGAGCCCGACGCCGAGGCCGAGGCGGATGTTGTCCCGAACCATCTTCTGGGTTTCCGTCGTCGCGAATCCAATGATGATGGTCCCTTCGCGGTCGTGATAGGGCTCGATGTAGAAGATGGGCGCGGAAGCCACCAGCACGCCGTCTTCCCGCAGGATCGCCCGGGATGCTCCCTGGAACCGGAAGAACTCCTGGGCCATCCAGGGAGGGGTCGAAGTACTCGCGCCCACGCGGATGCCCCGGGCATCGTAGACCACGCAGAAGCGATAGGCGGGAATGGCCCGAAGGCCCTCAAGGATGCGGGTCAGGTCTGAGGAGTTCTGCGCCGCCAGGGCCGGCACCAGCGCTTGGCCGATGGCTTCGGCCACCTGCCTGGCGTTCGTCTCGGACTGGCGCAGGATCTGCTGTTCCAGACGCTTGGGGTAGTACCCGACGTTGAACACGATGAAGCTCAGCACGAGAATGCTGATCACTGCGCTCAGCTTGATCTTGATCGAAAACCTGGGCATCAACTAAGTCTATCGCCCCGCCGGTTCGAATATGTGAAAACGGACGGTGCCGTACTTGCGAGTGTCGATCAAGGTCCAAGCCGGACATTCCGGCAATTCCGTACGCTGATCCGATTCCCAGACCAGGACGCCTTCGGCCGTCAGCCACGAAGTCAGCCGTGGAGCCAGTTCCTGCCACAGGCTCACAGATTCCTCGTACGGAGGGTCCGCGAAGACGACGGCGAACGGCGGCAGCCCTTCCATGGACAATTTGCGGATGTCCTTGCGCAGGACCTGGATCCGGGTTCCTTGAACGTTCCGTTCGATCAGGCCCAGGGCGTCGGGATTCTGCTCCACGCAAAACACGGGCTCGTAGCTCCGGGACCAGGCTTCCACCGCCAAGGCACCGGTGCCACCGAACAGATCAAGGAAGCCTCCCGAAGGCCACTTCTGCAGGATCGAGAACAGGGCCTCCCGGGCCCGGTCCGAGGTCGGCCGGATCCGGGTGTTCCCCGCCCCAGGTCCCTGGAGCGCACGACCCCGCAGCGATCCGGCCACGACCCGCATGGGATGTCTGCCCCGCTACACGGCCCAGCGGAGCAGCGCACCGCCCCAGGTGAACCCGGCACCGAAGGCGGCCAGGACCACCAGATCGCCCTTCTTCACTTTGCCGGCCACCACGGACTGATGGAGAGCCGTGGGAATGGTCGCGGAGGTGGTGTTGGCATACTCGGCGATGTTGCAGGCCATCTTCTCCCGGGGAAGTTCCAGGCGCTTCAAGGCCGCATCCATGATCCGGAGGTTGGCCTGGTGGGGCACGAACAGGGTGAGTTCCTTGGGATCGATGTTGTTACGGTCCAGCATCAGGCGGCTCACATTGGCCATCTCGCGGACGGCGTTCTTGAACACTTCCTGCCCCTGCTGATGCACGAAGTGCTCCTTGGCATCGACCGTGGCATGACTGGCGGGCTTGGCCGAGCCTCCAGCCGGCATGCAGAGATAGGGAGCCCCGCTGCCATCGATCTGCTGTTCGTAGTCCAGCAGTCCGTAGCCCTCTTCGACCGGTTCCAGGATCGCGGCCCCGGCCCCGTCGCCGAAGAGCACGGCGGTGTTTCGATCACTCTTGTCAAAAATGGAGGTCATCACATCGCAGCCCACGACGCCGACCCGTTTCACCGTGCCCGAGGCGATGAGACCGGCACCGGTGGTCAGCCCGAAGAGGAAACTGGAACAAGCCGCATTGAGGTCGAATCCGAAGGCCTTGCTGGCGCCCACCTTCTGCTGGATCAGGGCCGCGGTGCAGGGAAACATCATGTCCGGAGTCACGGTGCAGGCGATGATGCAGTCGAGGTCATCGGCGCCCATTCCCCGGCGGTCCAGGGCCATCTTGAGGGCTCCGGAGCCCAGATCCGAGGAGCCAACGCCCGGTTCCACCCAGCGTCGCAGTTTCATGCCGGTGCGGGTCGTGATCCATTCGTCGCTGGTGTTCACCATCTTGGCCAGGTCTTCGTTGGTGACGATGCGATCAGGAAAGCATTCACCAGTGGCAGTGATGCCAACGGGGGTGGCAAGGCGTCGGGTCAAAATAACCTCCCATGCATGAAAGAACACACGAACCCTTGATTGTGCACGCTTCTGGCGCATATTTCCACGTAAACCGCAGTGGGGACGTAGGGGAATTATCGTAGAACCGCGCTCCGATTGGGTTAAATTGTGATCAAATCGGCTTTCTTGCTCGGAAATTGATGGCCTGGTGTTTCGAGACCAGGTCTTCTGGCAGCATTCAAGGACTCCGAGGGGAACCCCGTGAAGACCATCGCCATCCTGCCTTCCCGCTTTGCCGCGTCCCGCTTCCCGGGCAAGCCCCTCGCCTCCATCGCCGGGAAGCCCATGATCCAGTGGGTCTGGGAAGCGGCCCGCGACGCGGCCGGCGTTGACAAGGTGGTGGTGGCCACCGACGATAATCGCATTCAGAGCGCTGTTCACGACTTTGACGGCCAGGTGGTGATGACCGACCCGGATCTCCCCTCGGGCACGGACCGCGTGGCGGCCGCCTTGGAAAGGCTCGGCGACTCCTTTGATGTGGTGCTGAACATCCAGGGCGACGAGCCCGCCATGCACCCGGAAACCATCGCAGCGGTGGTGCGGCTTATGGCCGATGATCCGGATCTCCCCATGGGCACGGCCTGCTGCCCCTTCTCAGACCCGGACGAGGTGTTCAATCCCAACGCCGTGAAGGTGGTGCTGGACGACCGCAAGCGGGCCCTCTACTTCAGCCGCAGCCCCATTCCCTACCTCCGCAACTCGAAGGTCTTCGAACCGGACTTCCGGCCTTGGATGCAGCCGGAGCACCTGAAGCACTTCAAGCTGCACCTGGGCATCTACGCCTATCGGCCAGAGGTTCTGCGGGCCTTCACCAAGCTGCCTCCCCACCCCCTCGAGAAGATCGAGATGCTGGAACAGCTCAGGGCACTGGCGGCCGGGATCGCCATCGGGGTCGCCGAGACGCCCTTCCTCAGCATCGGCGTTGATACACCGGAAGATGTCCCCGCCGCGGAAGCAGCGCTAAAGGCGCGGGGAAGAATCTAGTTCTCCGCCCAGACCTTCACGAGGGCTTCGAACCGCTCGCCACGCTCCTCGAAGTTGTTGAACTGATCGAAGCTGGCGCAGGCCGGCGACAGGAGCACCTGGTCGCCGGGTTGGGCGATGCGCAGCGCTTCGCCTACGGCATCGTCGAAGGGCTGGATCGTCGTGTGGGGCAGGTCTCCCAGTTCGGCCTCCAGCTGGGGAATGGTTTCGCCCAGGAAGATCAACCGTCTCAGCTTGCCCTCCAGCAATGACCGCAGGGGTTCGAAGGGCGTGCCTTTGCCTTGGCCGCCCAGCAACAGCACCAGCGGGCCCGGGAGGGCCTTGATCGCCGTCATCGTGGCGTCCACATTGGTGCCCTTGGAGTCGTTGTAGGCTTTCACACCGTTCTTCTCGCCGCAGAAGGCGATGCGGTGGGCGAGACCTGGATAGGTCCTCAGCCCCGATACGATCGCCTGATCATCGGCACCGCCGTGCCGGGCAAGCAGGGCTGCCGCCAGTGCGTTCTCCACGTTGTGGTCGCCGGGAATCTTCAGCTCGCGCCGGTTCATCAACGGCTCGGCCTTCCCGCCATCGTCAACCAGCCAGATCACCCCATCCGGATCGCACCAGGCACCGAAACCTTTCGGCGCACCCCAGCCGAATTTCGCGGAACGCCCGTGCCCCGGGGCGAAGGCGTCGAAGGTGGGATCGGAGGCGGGCGTGAGGCGGAGATCCGCCGGGCTCTGCCGCTCGAAGATCCTCAGTTTTGCATCCAGGTAGGCTTCCATGGTCCCGTGACGGGCCAGATGATCCGGCGTCAGATTCAGGATCACTGCCCCTTCGGCGTGAAAGTCCCGGATGGTTTCCAACTGGTAGCTGGAACATTCGAGGGCGTAGCGGGTTCCATGGCTTTGATCGTCCATGGCCGCGGTGAGCGGCGTTCCCAGATTCCCGCAGGCCACCGACGGAATGCCCGCGGCCTTGAGCAGATGCGCCAGCAGATCCGTGGTGGTGCTCTTGCCATTGGTCCCCGTGACGGCCAGCAGAGTGGAACCATCGTTCCTGGCTCGCAGGGTGCGGTGGGCAAGTTCCAGCTCGCCGATGACCGAAAGGCCCCGGTGCATCGCTTCCTGGATGAAGGGGATGGAGGGCGGCACGCCAGGGCTCAACACGATCTCGCGGCAACCGTCCAGCAGGGCAAGCGGGTGGTCTCCCCACACGCCGGGCACGTTCAAGGCGGTGAGCTGCTGGGCGGAAAGCGGATCGGGTTCCGGGCGGCGATCCGTCAGGATCACATCGATCCCTTGGCCAGCCAGATGGGCTGTTACGGCCATGCCCGAACGCCCCGCTCCGATCACCACCACGTGCGCCATCGTTCCCCCACGGTGGTCTAGTCTACCCGGCATGATCGTGATGGCGCGCAAAAGAGGATCAGAGCAGAATGGGCTTTTAAGCGATCAGGATCCGATGAAGGAAGACATTCTCCAAAGCATATTGACTGGCGAGCGAAGGGCCGTCACATACTCCCAACCCATCCTCGGCCTTAGGAATGGCGTGGTGGAAGCCAAAGAAATGCTGACCCGATTCGAGGACCAGTATGGTCAGATGCAAGCGGTAGGCAGTCTCCTGGAGGATGGCGCGCTTCCATACGAGTCCCGGATCGAGCTGGACCTGCACTGCCTGTCCTCGATCTTCCAGGCCTTGGCGGAAACGCCGATGACGGATCACCTGATCTTCATCAACCTGCATCCCACGACCATGGAATCCCAGGATTTCTGGAACCGCATCCAGCCGTGGCTCTGGAACCTTTCCATCCCGCCCCACCGCATCGTCCTGGAGATCACCGAGGCCTACACGCTGCACGACATGGACAAGCTCCAGAACTTTGCGCGCTGCCTCCGCGGCATGGAACTGCGTATCGCCGTGGATGACTTGGGCTCAGGCGCTGCGAGCCTTTCCCACATGGCGCGGCTCGCCCCGGACTTCATCAAGGTGGACCGGTCCCTGGTGCAACAGGTGCATCGCCGTCCATACCAGGCAGCCCTGCTCAACGCCCTTGCCATGTTCGCCGAGCGCATGGGCACAGGCTACATCGCCGAGGGCATCGAGACCGCGGAGGAATTGCAGACCATCATCGACGCGGACGTGCCCTGGGGCCAGGGCTACATCCTGGGGGAACCCGCGCCTCTGCGGATCCCCATCGCTCACGCCTAGCCCGGATTCTGCGATTCAAATCATCAAAGCAAAGTCTGAACCGCGAAAGTTCGCGGATGAAAAGCGGAAAGAACGACACCGTGCAAACTTTTCATTCGCGTAAGCGCAGAGCGCTTTTTCGCGTTTTTCGCGGCTCCAAATACAGGATGCGGGCTTAGCGCAGTTTCAGGGACGAAAGCGCCAGGATCGAGCAGACAATGGCCGTGATCCACAGCCGGATCACCACTTTGGTTTCCTTGAGGCCGCCGAGTTCCATGTGATGGTGGAAGGGCGCCATGCGGAAGATGCGCTTCCCGCCGCGCAACTTGTAGCTCCCCACCTGGAGGATCACGCTGACGGCTTCGAGCACGAAGAGGCCGCCCGCGATCACCAGCAGCAGCTCCTGCTTGATCATGATGGCCACGGTGCCCAAGGCTCCACCTAATCCCAGTGAACCTGTATCTCCCATGAAGACTTCCGCTGGATGCGCGTTGTACCAGAGGAACCCGAGAGAAGCCCCGGCCATGGCACCCATGAAGACCGTTAGTTCTGCGCCGCCCAGCACGTGGGGCACGTTGAGGTAGGTAGCGATCTTCACGTTGCCCGCCACGTAGGCCAGGATGGCGAAGGTGAAAGAAACCACGAGCACGCCGCCGATGGCGAGGCCATCCAGCCCGTCCGAGAGGTTCACGCCATTGCTGGTGCCCACCATGGCCAGCCAGATCCAGGGCACCAGGAAGATCCCCACGTCCGGCTTGAAGTTCTTGAAGAAGGGAACGGAGAGCTGGCTGGTTTCCGTGCCGCGGAGATGGAAGTGGAGGACCAGGAACGCCACCAGCAGTGTGATGACGGTGAGAAGCCCCATCTTCTGCCAGGTCCGCAACCCGAGGTTCTGTTTCTTGAGCAGTTTCTTCATGTCATCGAAGGCGCCCACGGCGCCGAAACCGATGAGAGAGATCAACGCCACCCAGATGCCGATGCTCTGGAGCTCGCACCACAGCAACGTCGAGACGAAGATCGAGGAGAGGATCAGGATGCCGCCCATGGTGGGCGTCCCGGCCTTGACCTTGTGGGATTCCAGACCCTCCTCGCGGATGTACTGCCCCATCTTGAGGCGCGTCAGCGTCCGGATGAGCCACGGCCCGAAGGCCAGGGAAAGCAGCATCGCCGTGGCCGCGGCCATGCCGGCCCGGAAGGTGATGTACCGGAATACCGAAATCCCCGGGATGCTGTCACGGAAGGGTAGAAGAAGCCATGGGATCATTCGGCACCTGAAATAAGTTTTCGTTCAACCAAGAATCTCGGCGCTGCGGATCGGGGGCTGGCCGCCCCGCTGTTCCAGAATCCACTGCACCGCGCGGTCCGCCCGCCAGAACAGGCTGCCCTTCACCAGGATCCGCGCGCCCTTCGGCAAAGCTGACAAGCCCTCAGGGCTTTCCAGCAGGGATTCGAAATCCGGGAAGGCCTCGGCCCCCGGTCCGAAGCCTTCCGCAAGGTTCTGTGCGTGATCGCCATAGATCCAAACCCGAGCCAATCCCAGCCGCCGTAATCCCTCGCCCGTCTCGCGATGCAGGCGTTCGGCTTCGCGCCCCTGCTCCCGCATGCAGCCCAGCACGGCGATCGGCTCGCCTCCCTCCAGTTCCAGCAGAGAGGCCGCGCACGCGAGGATGGAGTCGGGGCTCGCGTTGTAGGATTCGTCCAGCAGCCAGCCCCCGTCGAGCAATGCATGCAAGCGTCCCCTGCCCTTGCCCGGCTCGACGGAGGCAAGCCCGGCGATGATCTGTTCCGGATCGCATCCGGCCTGGAGGGCCGCCACGGCAGCCAGGGACGCATTGTGCACGTGGTGGGCGCCGCGCAATTTGAGGTGGATGGCCAGCGCTCCCGTGGGCGTGCGCAGGCGGAACCGCTCGCCCTGGGGACCCAGGGATTCCAGGCCTTCCCAGCCGAATGCGTGCCCGTCTCCGACCGCGATGGCACGGGCATGGCTGGCCCAGGATTGCAGGGAAATCCACCGGCACCATGCGTCCGAAGCCGGATGCACCCATGTGCCCCCGGGACGGAGACCTTCCACCATCTCGCCCTTGGCCCGCGCAATGCCTTCCTGGCCCTGGGAGAAGAACTCGATGTGCGCGGTTCCGATGGCGGTGACCACGCCGAAGTCCAGGGGCGCGATCTCCATGAGACGCCGGATCTCCCCCGGCGTGCTCATGCCCATCTCCAGCACGACGGCCTTCAAACCCGGCGGGAGTATGGCCAGAGCCTCGGGCATTCCAAAGGTGTTGTTGCGGTTTCCGGGTGTCTTCCACGCTCCCGTGGCCGCGGCCAGCAGATCCTTGGTGCTCGTCTTCCCCACGGAACCCGTCACACCGAAAACCGCGGCTGGCCGGAAGGTCTCCAGCCGTGCCTGCCCCCAGCGCTGCAAGGCATTCAAGGTATCCGCCACCACGAGTTGCGGGACGGGCAGATCCAGTTCGTGATCCACCAGAAGCGCCGCAGCCCCAAGCTCCACGGCTCTGGCTGCGAACTCGTGCCCATCCCGCTGGCCACGAATAGCGACGAAGCAGGCGCCCCGTTCGATGGTCCGCGTGTCCATAGAAAGCAAGGCCGGCACGAAGTCCGCACCGCCGGTGAGCCGCGCATCCAGCTTTAGCGCAAGGGTCCCGAGATTCCAAAGGTTCATCGGGCTGCTGCCCAGGGGCGGGGAACCGACTCGCCACGCAGAGTGGCTTCCACGGCGCCCCGATCACTGTAGGGATGCTTGATGCCGTTCACGTCCTGGTAGGGTTCATGCCCCTTCCCCGCGAGCAGCAGCAGATCCCCGGCCCGGCAATCAGCGATGGCGGCACCGATGGCGAGAGCCCGGTCCGCGATGCGGTGATAGCGGGAAGGATCCTTGCGAATGGCTTCCGGTATGCCGGGTGCCGCATCGTTCAGCATCCGCTCCGGATCTTCGGTGCGCGTGTTGTCGGAGGTGTGCCAGATAACGTCCGCGCCGCTCGCCACGGCGGCAGCCATGATGGGCCGCTTGGTGCGGTCACGGTCGCCGCCGCAACCGAAGAGCACGTGGAGCCGCCCTCCAGGAGGAAGCAGGCGCTTGCCTTCCACCAACAGTTTTTCCAGAGCGTCCGGCGTATGCGCGTAATCCACCATCACACCGAAGGGTTGGCCGCAGTCCACGCGATCCAGGCGGCCGGGAGCACCGGTGATCTTCGAGAGTCCAGGCAGGAAATCCGGGATCGCGAATCCCGCCTCGGCAATGGCAGAGAGGGAGGCCAGGAGATTGTAAACGTTGAAACGCCCGAGCAGCGGGCTGTGGATGTCCCATTCGCCGTGGGGTGTGTGCAGATGGAAGCGCGTCCCGGTGGGACTGAG
Source organism: Holophagaceae bacterium UBA1801 (assembly GCA_002319925.1). Lineage (GTDB taxonomy): Bacteria > Acidobacteriota > Holophagae > Holophagales > Holophagaceae > UBA1801. The sequence goes on from DCFP01000087.1 coordinate 32,447, forward strand.
TTCGAGATCCGTCACGCAATAGTCAGCGGGCTGTTCGATGCTGTAGCTTCGGAATTCGGGATGTTCCTGCAGCAATCGCCGGCCATGGGCGTCGTCGATGTTCACAAGTGCATGCTCGGACTGTTCGAAGAGGCGGCACTTGGCCAGGAAGTAGGATTCCATGTCGCCGTGGAAGTCGAGGTGATCCTGGGTGAGGTTGGTGAACACGCCCACCTTGAAGCGCGCCCCGTGCACGCGGGCCAGGCAGAAAGCATGGCTGCTGGTCTCGATGGCAAGGGCCGCATCGCCCGCGTCCAGGCTCTTCCGGAGCCATCGGTAGAAGACCGGGCTTTCGGGTGAAGTGCGTACCGCTTCCACTTCCTCGTCGCCCGCGGCATTGAGGACCGTCCCGATCAAGCCGCAGCCTTTCCCGATCTGGCGGAACAACTGGCGGATGAGGGTCGTGGTCGTGGTCTTCCCGTTGGTTCCCGTCACGGCGATCACGGGCAGGATTTCATCCGGGCAGCCATAGATCAGCCGCGAGGCTTGGGCCATGCCCTCGCGTGGATTCGTCATACACGCGAAAGGAATTCCAGGCGGTGTCTCCACTTCGCGATCGCAAAGAATGGCCGCGGCGCCTGCATCCAGGGCCCTTGGGATATGGAGCGCTCCATCGGTCTTCTCGCCCTTCAACGCGACGAAAACCCACCCCGGCTGGATCTCCCGGCTGTCGCAGGCGATTCCGGCGAGCTCGGTGTCCAGCGGACCCCGGACCACACTGGTCGCAATGTTCTTGATCACTTCTCCGAATCGCATCAAGGTCCTTTCAACTGAATCTTCACGATGGTTCCAGGCTCGAGGTTCGCTCCCGGCGCAGGATTCTGTTCCACTACCCGATAGGCCGTGCTGACGGACTCGCCCAAACCTTCCACCTTGGGTACCCCCCCCGCAAGCACCACGCGATGCACGGCGGACTTCAACGACAATCCGTGCAGATCCGGCACGATGCCGACCTCGATGTGCATCACCGCTTCGTCGTTCTCGCTCGTGGGCCAATCCCTCAAGGAGAGCTTCAGGTCCGCATCCTGGTTCGCTGGATTCTCGGTCAACCGATAGCGCATGATGCCATCGCCGATCTTCTTGAACAGCGGTGCGGCCACATCGCCACCCGTGAGATCGGTCGAAGGTTCATCCAGCATGAAGAGCATGCCGTACTGCGGATTGTCCGCCGGGAAGAAACCCATGAAGGAGGCGTAGTGCTTCCGAGGATCGTACTTCCCGTTGATGATCTTGCGCGCGGTGCCGGTCTTCCCGAAGGCCTCGACGCCTCCATCGAGCTGGGCCTTTTTCGCGGTGCCCTGGGTGATGACGCCCTTCAGGGTCTCCTTCATCAACGAAGAAGTCTCCTCGCTGAGCACTTGTTCGCGGAACTTGGGCTTGTAGTCCTGGAGCAGGACACCCTGATCATTGAAGACCTTCTGGACGATGTAGGGCTGCATGAGCTTGCCCCCGTTGGCCAGGGCGCAACCGGCCATGAGGATCTGCAGGGGCGTCACGGACAGGCCGTAGCCGTAGCTCATGGTGGGCTGGGTGGTCGAGCTCCACCGGTCCGGCGCAAGCAGGCGCCCCGCGGATTCGCCTGGGAAATTGAGACCCGTGAGGTCGCCGAAACCGAACTTGCGCAGGTAGCGGTAGTGCACCGCGGGATCCAGTCGGGTCCCGATCTTGGCGGCGCCCACGTTGGAACTCAACCACAACACCTGCTCGAAGGAAAGCACGCCGTTGTGGTGGGTATCCGTGACGGTGAGCGTCTTGTTGTAGACCCAGTGCCCGCCCTCGCAGTTGATCTGCTCGCCGAGGTGGACCTTTCGTTCCTCCAGGGCGATGGCGGCGGTGAAGATCTTCATGGTGGAACCGGGCTCGTAGCTGTCTTCCACCGGGTGAACGCGCCGCGCGGCCTTCTGGCGTTCCATCTCACTCCTGTATTCTTCCCGCTCGGAGGGGGAGAAAGTAGATGGATCACGGTTCAGGAACTTCCTCGGCATGATGTTGTTCGGATCGAAGGTGGGCGTGCCCGCCATTGCCAGGATTTCGCCCGTGTTGGGATCCACCACCACGGCATAGGCCGTGAGCGGACGATAGGTCTTGACGCCTTCGTCCAGCGCTTCTTCCACGATGTGCTGGATGGTGGAATCGATGGTGAGCTGCAGCGTCGAGCCGTTCACGGGGATCTTCGTGTAGGTCTCTTCAGGGATGAGCAGGCGGCCCTTGGCATCGCGGGGCGCGACGAGCTCACCGGGCTGTCCCGCCAATTGCTCGTTGAAGGTGTTCTCGATGCCCAGCTGGCCGATCCCATCGATGTTGGTGAACCCGAGGATCTGGCAGGCGAGGCTGCCCCGGGGATAGAAGCGCTTGCTCTCGGGCAGGAAATCGATGCCATCGAGTTTCAGCGCCCGGATGGCAGTCACCTTGTCCGCGGGCAGCTGGCGCTCGATGTAGACGAAGGGTTTCTTGCGCAGCAGCCGCTCCAGGATCATGCCCTTGGGCATATCCAGGATCGGAGCCAGCTTCGCGGCCACTCTCTGGGCCTCGGCGCGATCAGGTTCGCCCCAGATCCGGTCCTGCTCGCTCTTCTCGATCTTGGAATCCGGATAGAAGGTCGGAGGCGTGACGAAGAGGCTTTCCACCTTCAAGGAGATCGCCAGGGAGCCGCCCCGCCGGTCCCTGAGTTCTCCGCGGATGGGAGGAATGGGAATGTTGGTAGTGTGCTGCTGCTCGGCTCGCTTGGCGTACTCTGGGTGGCGGATCACCTGCAGCCAGAGCAGCCTCAGCACGATGAGCGACATCCAGAAGAGCATCCCGCCGAGCAACCAGGGCAGGCGCGACGCGGCCAGATCCTGGGCTTCGGGCCGCCCCAGCAAACGCCGCGGAGCAGTCGAGCCATTCATCCATCTGGAAAAAACCACGTCCCAAACCCCTTACCCCACCTAGGGGCTATCCCTATGTTAGAGCAGTGGCCAGGGGTCAGGGGTCAGTGGTCGGTTTAGCTAGCAACTGACCACTGACCACCGACCACTTTAAAGTCCGTTCGCTGGCGCCGAGTTCATCTTCGCGAGCTTCTGGTCCGCAACGGTATAGGACCGTGGAACCAGGTGGCCTTGCTTCCGGGGCTGGAGGCCAGACTGCTGGGCGAAGGACTGGATCTCTTCGTCCCGCTGGAATCGGGATCGTTCCAGGAGGAGCTGGCGGTGGGTCTCTTCTTCATGGCTGATGCGGTCGCGGATATCGCTCATCTCGTAGCTCAGGCGGGTCTGCTGGACCTTGAGGTAGGCCATGGTGGCCAGAGGCATGGCTACGGCGATGGCCAGGAGGAGCATCCTGAGGATGCCCTCGCCCTCGACCTGGCGAGCGTGGTAGGGGGTGTAACGGCGGGTGTTCTGCATTGCGATCATGACATCCTCGAATCAGGGAGTCGTTCCCCGATCCGCAAGCGGGCGGAGCGGGAAGGAGGATTGGCGGCGATCTCGGCATCGGAAGGCTTGAAGCCCCGGGCATTGATGAGATGGATGAATTTCGGCATGGGTTCAGGGGAGGTGCGGCCAGGGCCGTCATAGATCCCCGCCAGGCGGCGGAGGGCCTGCTTGACGATCCGGTCCTCCAGGCTGTGGAAGGAGATGACTCCGATCCGGCCCTCGGGCTTCAAGCGGCGGACTCCTTGCTCGATGGCAGAGGCCAACCCCGCAAGCTCACCGTTTACAGCAATGCGGATGGCCTGGAAGGTGCGGGTCGCCGGGTTGATCTGTTTCCGGCGCTTGGCGATTTCCGGCGAAAGCACGGTGTAGATGGCCGCTGCCAGATCCAGCGTGGTGTGTAGATGACCTTGGTGAAATGCAGACAGGATGGCCTTGGCGATGGGGCGCGAGGCCCGTTCTTCGCCAAATTCGTAGATGGCATCGGCCAAGGTCCGATCATCCTGGTCCGCGATCCACTGGAGGGCCGTCGGTCCGGATTCCGGGTCCATCCGCATGTCCAGGGGACCTTCCTCCATGAAGCTGAAACCGCGCTTGGAATCCTTCAGGTGGAGCGTGGAAACGCCCAGATCCATCAGGATCGCGTCCAGGCCACCCGGCGCTTGGAGATGCATCCAGGCTTCGAATGCAGTGTCCTCCCAGATCCATTCATAGGTGCCGGCCAGGATGGTCAGCCGGGCATCCCGACCAAGGCGCTGCTTGGCCGCGTCGCGGGCATAGGGGTCACGGTCCACGCCCAGGTAGCGCACCTGTTGGTCGCAACGAGCGAGGATTGCCTCCGCATGACCCCCAAGCCCGAGGGTCAGATCCAGCACCCGGCCCCCAGGTGGGACCGGCAGATTTTCAAGGACTTCCGGTAGCAGGACCGGCACATGGATGATGGGATTCTTGACGGCGTTCATGTCAGATCCCCAATTCGGCCAGTTGGGCCAGGTCGTCGGTGGTCATGGGTTCCGCGGCCAGACGCCGCTCGAAGCCGCTCTTGTTCCAGATGGCCAGGTGATCCATCTGGCCCAGGATGGCGACCTCGCCCAGGAGCTGGGCGGCTTCGCGTAGGATGGGCGGAATGACGAACCGCCCCTGGGCGTCGGGCTCCACTTCGCAGCCGTAGTAGGCCGTCACTTCGAGGAAACGCCGCTTGGCAGGGTTGGTGCCAGGGACCTGGGCCAGCCGGGCCTCGATGGCCTCCCAGACCGGCAGCGGATAGAGACGTGCACTGCGGCCATCCAGCGAGGTCAGGTAATGGCGGTAGTTCCCCTCGCCCTCGCCCTTGGCGAAGGCCTCCAGGTCGGCTTTGAAGGTGGAAGGCAGCTTTAATCGCCCCTTTTCATCCACCGTGGCCGGGGAATTGCCGCGAAGTCGCAGCACGAGGAAAACCTTTCAGAAACGTTCCCAAGGGAATAGAAACAGGTGCTGTCGACCACAAAGATCCACTTCACTCCATTTTTAGCCACTAAGGTCCACCCACAAGTTTAAAAAGGCTCATAGGGGCCACAAGCCAAAAGAAAAACGAAATATTCAGCAAAGGAAGACGAGAACGCCATCCGAAGGACTCTCGCCAGTGCCCTACAAACCCCACCCAGACAAGGTTTGCTGGCAACATCCGCCGCCGGTGTAGAATGGGCCGACCCCCACCGGAGACTCTATGCGCCTGATTACGCGATCCGACTTTGACGGGCTTGTCTGCGCAGCGCTTTTGGAAGAGATCGGGCTGATCGACGACTTCCTGTTCGTCCATCCCAAGGATGTGCAGGACGGCAAGGTGGAGGTGGGATCCGGCGATGTCCTGGCGAACGTGCCTTACGCGCCGGGGTGCGGCCTCTGGTTCGATCACCACCGCAGCGAGGGGGAACGCCTCTCCATGGACGGAGAGGAGGTCACCTTCAACGGCGCTTCCCGCCCCGCCCCCAGTTGCGCCCGGGTCATCTACGACTACTACGGCGGTGCCGAGAAATTCGCCAAGTTCGACGCCAAAGGCCTCATGGATGCGGTCGACCGCAGCGACTCCGGCAATCTGACCCAGGAGGATGTGCTCAAGCCTTCAGGCTGGATCCTGCTTTCCTTCGTCATGGATCCCCGCACGGGGCTGGGCCGCTATCGGGACTACCGCATCGGCAACCACGCGCTCATGAAGGACATGATTGGTTACTGCCGCACCATCAGTGTCGAAGAAATACTCCAGCTCCCCGATGTTCAGGAACGTGTGAAGCGCTACTGGGAACAGGAAGAGGGTTACAAGTCCATGATCCGCGCCAACAGCCGGGTGGATGGGAACGTGCTGGTCATCGATCTGCGGAATGTGGAGGAAATCCTCAGCGGCAACCGCTTCATGGAATACGCCCTGTTCCCGGAGGCCAACGTCTCCGCGCGCATCCTCTGGGGCCGCGACCACAAGAACATCGTCCTCACCGTGGGTCACAGCATCCTGAACCGCACGTGCCGCAGCGACATCGGCGCCCTTCTGCTCATCCACGGCGGTGGCGGTCATTCCCAGGTGGGCACCTGCCAGTTGGAGCCCCTCGTGGCCAGCCAGCACATCAAGGGCATCATCGCCGCCCTCAAGACGGTGGGTTGAAACCCTCGGCCTTGATGGATGAAAGCCAATCCAGGAGGTCCGTTCCCTGGATCGCAGCATCCGCGGAAATCCGAAGGAGATATTCGAGCCGTGCCGGTTTCGAGAAGCCGGTTGGCATAAGTTCACCCTATAGCCCATCAGAACCGAAACAATGAGCTGAACCGCGGAACGAGCCCCATGCAACACCCAGCCATGCATCCCCTTCCAGGCAGCCGTATCGTGCACTACGCAGGGGATCGGCTGCGCTTCACCATCGATCACCCGACGCCCGGGGAGACAGGCTGGAAGGCCATGCTGCGCACCAACCTCACGCGCGCGGCGGAGGCGCGTGAAGAGGTCATCTCCCTTTCCGGTGCGCGCTCAAGCGAACCCCGAACCTTTGCAGGGGCCTCCTGGCGGGATATCCCCCTTTGCCCTACCGGTGATGGCTGGGCGTTGGACCTGGCCCTGACCGAGGTCGGCTATTTCCGAGCCAAGGCGTACTGCGTGGATCCGCGCGGACGCCAACACTGGCCCGAGGGCGAGGATGTGGGCATCTCCGTGCATCCCGATCATCTCCGCACGGGCAACACGATCTACTGCGCCTTTCCACGGATGTTCGGGGAATCGCGGAACGCCAAGACCACGCGCATTCCCGCCCTTGAAGAGCAATTGAAGCGTCTGGACGAAAGTGGATTCACGGTCATCCCGCCGTCGGGCAAGCTGCGGGATCTCACGGCCTGCGTGCCGCACATCATCGAGACCCTGGGGTGCCGCATCCTCCACTTGCTGCCCATCGGCCCCACGCCCACCACGTACGCCAGGATGGGCCGTTTCGGCAGTCCCTACGCATTGCTGGATTTCACAGGCATCGATCCAGCCCTCGTGGATTTCGACCGGCGTACCACTGCCGTGGACCAGTTCCGGGAACTAGCGTACGCCGTGCACTTGCGCGGTGGTCTGGTCTTCCTTGACATCGTCGTGAATCACACGGGCTGGGGCTCACGGCTGCTGGACCGGCGACCCGACTGGTTCAAGAAAGAACCGGATGGAGCCTTCCACAGCCCCGGTGCCTGGGGAGTGACCTGGGGCGATCTCGTGGAGCTGGACAACAGCCATCCACAACTCTGGGAAGCCACCGCCAATGCTCTGATCACCTGGTGCCGCCGTGGCGTGGACGGCTTTCGCTGCGACGCGGGGTACATGGTGCCCGTGCCCGCGTGGCAGTACATCGTCGCCCGGGTCCGCCAGGAATTCCCCGATTGCACCTTCTTGCTGGAAGGCCTGGGCGGTAGCTGGGAAGCCACGGAATCCCTCCTCACGGAAGGCGGCATGCAGTGGGCCTACTCGG
>DCFP01000010.1 GCA_002319925.1 Holophagaceae bacterium UBA1801
ATCGGCAGGGAATGCTAGTCCGCATCGCGCAGCAAATCCCTGACCGAACCGAGGGCATGCTTGCCAGGCATGTAACGGCCGCGGATGGTTTGGCAGGAGAAGATGAGCCAAAGGCCTTCATCAGTGGCGTGAGTACCAGCCAAACGATGCTCCGCGATCCGTCTCATCGACTCAACAAGGCCCCTAAGGCCTACAAGTTGCCTCCTGTCGGAGGCGCTGCTTGGAGGGCACCGCCTGGAGGGCCGTTTATGCGCAGATTGGGAACTCGATGGAACTCAGATAAGCCAGTTCAGCTAGGCGCTGGCAATCAATTTAGTCAACAGTCGAATGATCAAGTAAACCAATTGTTACGCGTAATTCCCTAATTAGAGAACGGGAGAGATGCCATGTCGCTTCGTACGTCTTTCATAAACCTTGCTCTTATTTCCTCGCTGATCGCGATGGCAAGCGCCTCATCCTTTGCCGCGAGCCAGACGCGGCCCTATGAAGGACAGACAATATCCGTATTGTTGCCACCTTGGGGTACCTTGCCGAAGGCCATGATGGATCGCTTTACTGGTGAAACCGGCATCAAGGTCGACATGCAAACCCTTAGCTGGGATGAGATTCGGACCAAAATTACTACTGCGATGAACGCGGGTACGCCGCCAGCCGATGTAACGGAACTGGATTGGTCCTGGGTCGGCCAATTCGGGACTGCAGGCTGGTACATGCCGCTGGATGGGAAGCTGGACAATGCGACCCTTGCAGACATTGGTTCCACGCCGGTATTCCGGTTTGAAGGGAAAACGATCGGTGCCGCCTATAACAATGACTTCCGCTTGCTGATTGTTAATAAAGCGCACTTCAACAAGGCAGGCGTAAAAGCCATGCCAAAGAACTTTGATCAATTGATGGCCGCAGTCAGGGCTATCAAAAAGGCGAACGTGGTCAAATATCCAATCGCCGTCCCACTGTCCGCGACCGAGGGGACGGCAACGGCGTGGTACTTGCTGACCAAAGCGTTCGGTGGTGAACTTTTCACCAACGACTTCAAACCACTGTTCGTGGATCCAGCATCTGCAGGTTACAAGGCAATGGAGTTCGAGATCAACGCCCTAAAGGAAGGGTTGATCGATCCCGCATCGACAGGTCTTACCGACGTGCAAGTACAGGAAAATTTCAAGTCCGGGCAAGCTTCGGTGGACCTTGCCGGATGGGCCGGGAACCTGTCGGTCTATAACGACAGCAGCAAGTCAAAAGTTGCGGGTCAGGTTGTAGGGACACTGATGCCTAGCGCACAGGGGAAGTCGCGCTCTTTCGCATTGCCGGAAGCGCTCGGCGTGCCGAACAATGCGAAGCACAAGGATGCCGCCATCGCGTTCATCAAGTGGTATCTGCTCCCCGAAAACCAGGCGCAGGCCTATGCCGAGCTCAGCAATCTTCCGACGCGTAGCAGCGTTCTGAGCAAGCTGACGAAGGAAGGAAAACTGGCCAGTGGCGAGGTCCTGATTGAACAGATCAAGACCGCGGGTCCCCTGTTCGCGCAAGGGACGCCCACCTGGTATCCGGCTCTGAGCCGATCTGTTTCGGAAGCCGTCAACCAGGCTGCCAAGGAGCGACTGACGGTGGCCCAGGTGGTCAAGAAAATCGCCGATGACGCCGCCAATGCCATCAAGGCCATGCAGGAATAAGAGGCTGTTATGGAAAGTATGGATGTGACGGCCACCGAAGTGACGGTTCGAGCGCCTCGTCGCAGATGGATATCGGCCGAAGGGGGGTTGGGGATTGTCCTGGCGATGCCCATCCTCCTGGTGATGGCGTTGCTTGTGTTCTTTCCTGTGTTCGTCACGCTTTGGGATAGCATGCGCCGCATTGATCCGATGCGCGCAGGGACGCCCTTCATCGGGCTGGCCAATTACTTCAAGTTGTTCGCGGACCAGAATGTCCGGACCTCGGCCTTGAACACGCTGGTGTACGTCGCCGTGACCGTGATTCTGGAAACCGTGTTTGGCGTGCTCGTCGCCTTGATGCTGAATCGCGTGAAGAGAGGGCGCAAGTGGCTGCTCGCCGCGATCCTGCTGCCTTGGGCGCTTCCACCTGTGGTGAACGCGCTTGTCTGGTCGTGGATATTCAATCCTTCGCACGGCGTTCTAAACGGGCTCCTGATGGACTGGGGACTGATCACCAGCCGACACGTGTGGATGAACGATCGCGTGATTGCCTGGCTGTTCATCTCCGTTGTCCACGTCTGGCGCATGATGCCGCTGACCGCGGTGATCATTCTTGCGGCCTTGCAAGGAATTCCGGCGGAACTCTACGAGGCGGCTGAAATGGACGGTGCGGGTTCGTGGCGGAAATTCAGGTCGATCACCCTGCCTCTCATCGCGGGGGCGCTCGCCATCGCCCTGTCTCAATCGACCGTATTCGCCTTCAACCTGTTCGACGAGGCCTGGATCCTAGGCGGGGCTAGCGTGGATACCCGCACTGTCCTCATTCAAGTGTACCAATCGGCTTTCCAGGACATGCACTTCTCGTACGGAATGTCATTGTCGGTGCTGGTGATGCTGGCTTCCCTGGCGGTGTCTCTGGTGTATGTGCTCAAAGTACACCGTGAAACGAGGTTCGACTGATGAAATCGAAAAAGTCCGCCCGGATCGGGTTGGCCCTGGGCGTCATCGCCGTTCTCGTCTGGTCTCTCGGACCGCTGTACTGGTCCATGGTCGCCAGTTTCACGCCACCGCTGGATATAACGGATCACGTGTTCCACTACTTTCCGGTGCGCCCCACGCTGGAGCACTACGGGCACCTGCTCGGCGCCACGAGCGTCACGCAAGGGAACATCACGGAATCCGTGTGGCCACAGTTCAGCCGTGCACTGGTCAACAGCGTCATCACCGTCACCGCGGCAACCCTGGTGACAGTCGCGCTCGCGGCCTTCGGCGCCTATGCGTTTGTGAGACTCCGCTTCCCGGGGCGCAACGCCCTGTTCGCCCTCGTGGTGGCCACGTTGGCCATCCCCGCCTACACGGTCATGATCCCGCTCTTCCGGCTGATGGTCAGCATGCAGCTGGTGGACACCTATGTGGGTGTGACGTTGATCTATGTTTCGGCTTTTCTGCCGCTCGCCTTGTGGCTGATGCGGAGCATTTACCAGTCCATGCCCTTGTCCCTGGAAGAGGCCGCCTGGATCGACGGAGCGGGGCGCCTCTATACGCTGGTGCGCATCGTCATGCCCCTGGCTGCCCCGGGGTTGATCGCTTCCGCCATGCTGACGTTTCTCAGCGCGTGGGGACAGTTCATGGTGCCTCTGGTGTTTTCACCCACGATGGCCACCAAACCATTGACCGTCCTGATCCCTGAGTTCATCGGGAAAAACTATGTGGACTACGGATTGATGAATGCGGCAGGAATGTTGGCAATTCTTCCTCCGCTGCTCGTGGTCCTGTTCATGAACCGGTTCCTGATCAGCGGGCTAACGGCCGGCTCAGGCAAATGAAACATCACGAACGCTCATGCTTCTGAAGGGTTTCCATGGCTAAGGTAAAAATCAGCGACTTGCGCAAGAGTTTTGGCAAGGTCGAGGTTCTGAAAGGAATCAACATTGACGTCACGGACGGCCATTTGGTGGCGTTGGTCGGCCCGTCGGGTTGCGGAAAGTCCACGCTGCTGCGCATGATCGCTGGCCTGGAAGAGGTCGTAACCGGAATCATTTCCATCGGGGACAGGATCGTCAACCACATCGCGCCTAAAAACCGCGATATTGCAATGGTCTTCCAGGGGTACTCCCTTTATCCGCACATGACGGTACGGGAAAACATGAGCTTCAGCCTGAAATTGCGCGGGACCAAGTCCAGTGCGATGAATCAGGCCGTGGATAACGCTGCCGAGATCCTTGGATTGACGGCCTTGCTCGACCGCTATCCACGCGAACTGTCGGGGGGACAACGCCAGCGGGTGGCCATGGGGCGGGCCATCGTGCGAGCCCCGCAAGTCTTTTTGTTCGACGAGCCCTTGTCCAACCTCGACACCAAACTGCGGGTCCAGATGCGCAGCGAGATCCGCGCCCTGCAACAAAGGCTTGGGACGACGTCGATCTACGTGACGCACGACCAGATGGAGGCCATGACCATGGCCGACCAGGTCGTGATCATGAACGCCGGAAGAATCGAGCAGACCGGCTCTCCGCTGGATGTGTACGACTGTCCCGAAAACGTGTTTGTGGCGACCTTCATCGGATCGCCCGTGATGAACATGTTCGAAGGATCGATCATTCGCCGGGATTCCCGATATCTGGTCGACGCTGGAGAGTTCCTCCTTCCTCTGCCGACGTTCTACGAGTGCAGCGAAGGGCAGCACGTCCTGTGCGGAATCCGTCCAGAACACATGCAGTTCGTGGAAACGGAATCTTGTGATGGGAGCCTTCAGGCCACAGTCAACTTGATCGAACCCACCGGAGCGACGACGCATGTCAGTTGCACGGCCGGGCGACATAAATTCATCGCTGTGTTTTCCGAGCGCCATCCTTTCAAAGTAAGCCAGGCCATTCGAGTCAAAGCTCCGGCGGTACGCTTGCATCTGTTCGATTTCGACTCGGGCAAACGAATTCGGGCCCTCGAGTCGACCACACCATCGGCAGGGCACTAGCGTGAGGTTCACTCAAGACGGACCACACGCGCGGCCCAGCGCCCCTTCGAAGGCTTCGCACATCCAACCATGGTGCAAATTCACGGCACCCCAATCCTCAATCTGACAGGTCATTTATGAGTTTCACACTTCGATCAGATGTCTCCCGGTGGGCGACGTATCGCGAACTATCGGCACAACCTTCGATCTGGCGCGCATGGTCGCGACAATTGGGCCAGCTGGCTGGACAGATCCATGACTGGGTGAATCATCGCCAGCCTGATGAGATCTGGTTTTCCGGTGCGGGAACCTCCGCCTTCATTGGGGACACGCTGGTAAGCCACCTCAACCGCCAGCCGGGTCCCGCCCGGTTCCGCTCGATCGCATCTACTGATCTTGTCGGCTGTCCGCAGAACTACATCCGGCCGGGCGTGCGTCCCCTGGTCGTTTCCTTTGGCCGCAGCGGGAACAGTCCGGAGACCATCGGGACGCTGGATCTCCTGGATTCGCATTTCCCGCAGGCCGATCGTCTTCATATCACGTGCGATGCGGAGGGAGAGCTCGCCAAACGGGAACTTGCCGGCGATGGACAGCAGTTCACCATCATGCTGCCCCCGGAAACCAATGATTCCGGATTCGCCATGACCTCAAGCTTTACGACCATGCTCCTGACGGCGCTGGCCTGCTTTGATGCGGCGAAGCCGGAACCGGCCGAGCAATTGCTGGCCTCGCTGGCCGACGCGGCGGAGGCCCTGCTCGCCGCACTCCCCTCGATCATGGGCGAATCCAACTTCCACGCGCCATCCCGGGCGGTGTTCTTGGGTTCGGGACCATTGATCGGAGCAGCCCGCGAAAGCGCTCTGAAAGTGCTCGAACTGTCCGCCGGGAGGATACCGACGCTCTGGGACACCAGCCTGGGATTCCGGCACGGCCCCAAAGCCTTCGTGCAGCCCGGTACACGCGTCCATGTTTTCATTTCCGGCGATCCCCATACGCGGCGATACGACTTGGATATCGCCCAGGAAATTCGGGAGCAGTTTGGCCCCAGCACGGTAATGACCCTCGGAGACGGCCAATCGGAAAGCGACCTCTGCCTGCCCACGGTCGGGAACGATGCCTGGTCCTCGGTACTGCACGTTCTGGTCGCGCAATTCCTGGCGGTCCACTGGTCGAATGAGCTAGGAATGCATGTAGACAACCCCTTTGGCAACGGAAACCTGACCCGGGTAGTGCGAGGCGTAACGCTCTATCCGTGGCCCTGACGGAAAACCTTCCATGAAATTCCTGGAAACGCTCAATCGACGCAATCGCGGCGGTGCGCTCGCGTGCGTGCCTTCCGTGTGTTCCGCGCATCCCGAAGTTCTGCTGGCCTGCCTGGCCTTGGCCCAGCAATGTGACACACCTCTCCTGGTGGAGGCCACCAGCAACCAGGTGAACCAGTTCGGCGGCTACACCGGCATGAAAGCCGCTGATTTCATTCAATTCGTGCAGGGAATCTGCGATGCCAACCGGATCGATCGCCACCGCGTCTTGTTCGGTGGCGATCACCTAGGTCCCCAGGCCTGGCGAACCCAGCCTGCCGATTTGGCCATGGCCCATGCGCGAGACCTGGTGGCCTCCTACGTGGAAGCCGGGTTCACCAAGATCCACCTCGATTGCTCCGAAGGATGCGCGGGTGAATCGGCCCAGGTCGGCGATCAAATCAGCGCAGAGCGGGCGGCGGACCTGGCTTCCATCTGTGAGGCCTCAACGACCCAACCGGATACCTTGAGCTATGTGGTGGGTACGGAAGTTCCCACTCCCGGGGGCATTCGTGCTCAAGAAGAACATGCGACCATCGTCCCGACCTCCGAAGAGAGCGCGAAAAGGACCCTCGTCCGGCACCAGAGTGCCTTCGATGCCCTGGGGTTGCATCATGCTTGGGACCGCGTGCTGGGGCTGGTCGTTCAGCCGGGGCTGGAATTCTCGCCTGAAACCGTGCATCCCTTCGATCTGTCCTCCAAGGATCGGCTTTCCGGTCTGTTGCCGGAGTACGAGAACTTGGCCTTCGAAGCGCATTCGACCGACTATCAGCAACCGAAGGTCTTCGCAGAGCTGGCGCATCGACATTTCACGGTCCTGAAGGTCGGTCCTGCCCTGACCTTCGCGTATCGACAAGCGGTCTATGGGCTCGACCAGTTGGCGACATTCCTGTTTCCGCGTTCCGGACGTCCGGCCTTGATGTCGACCATGGATTCGTTGATGCGGAAAAACGATCAGCATTGGAACTATCACTACCGAGGTGATTCCGAGTCGATCCATCAACTGCTTCATTTCAGTTACGCGGATCGCATCAGGTATTACTGGGGACAGGACCAAGCCCGATCAGCGGTGGAGCAACTGTTCGCATGCCTCCCCGCCAGGGCACCCATGTCGCCAGTCTTGGAACAGTTCCTTCCTACTTCGGCGCTGGATCGAATGCATCAACTGGCCCGGCAAGGAATCCCGTGGCACCGGGCACTGGTGCTGGCGCAGGTTCAAGCGTGTTTGTACCCGTACTTCGTATACGAGTAGGCCAACAGCCGACGTATTCCAAGCGTTCTACGGGCTCCATCAGGGGATATGGCCATGCACATCTGGAACAGCCTGACGATCAGGAAGAAGTTAAACCTTTCAATCCTGGCTCTGATCGTGTTTTTGGACTTCGGGATCAGCTCCATGGCCGTGGTCATGCTGAGGCGCGCGCATACAAGCGCGTTGCAGGTAAAAGGCAGCAGCCTTGCCAAGCTGCTGGCCGAATCCGTGGTCAAGAACATCCTCAATGACAACCTTGGGGCCACCGCGGGCTCGACCGAAAAGACCTTGGATCGGGTCAAGGGTGATGGGGATGTCAGCCTCACCGCCGTCATTGCCGTCAAAGAGGGCAAGCGCTCGATCCTAGCCTTCAAGAAGTTCGGCAAGGACGATGCGAACCTGGATGGCCAGGCACTCTCGGAACCTTTGGAAACCAGCAAGCGGATGGAATACGCCAAGGCGGGTTACTTGATCAACCTCATGCCCGTGGAAATGCCTGGAGAGGATGGGAACCAGAAGTATTACATCCTGGTGGCCTTGAACACTGATCGCGTGACCGGTGAGATCATGAAAAGCCTCGTGATGTTGCTGATCGTCGGTGGAATCATGGTGGTTCTCGGCACCGCTGCGGCCTTCCTGCTCAGCAACGCAATCGTGAAACCGCTCGACACCATCAGGCAGCGCATGCGGGACATCTCGGAGGGTGAGGGAGACCTTACAGCGCGCCTGGAGGTGAACGGCACGGATGAAATCGCCCAACTCGCCGCGAATTTCAACCGCTTCGTGGAAAACATCCAGGGCATCGTCGGTCAGGTCATTGCCATCTCGACCCGCATCGCCTCCGGATCCCTCGAAATGACGGCTGGCATGACGGAGATGGCCTCCACCGCCGATTCCATCGCCCGAACCGCAGAGGTCCAGAAGACCAGCGTTACGCAAGCCAACGAAAAGGTGACGACCATCGCGCAGTCCTCCAAGATGGTCTATTCCGATGTCGCCAACGCCCTGCAGGTGTTCGACCAAGCCCGGGGCGCAGCAACCAAGGGGGGGACCGCCGTGGGAGAGGCCGTCCGCGGCATGCAGGTCATCAACCAGAGCTCGCAGCAGATCGGAAGCATCCTCACCGTCATCACCGAGATCGCCAATCAGACCAACTTGCTCTCCCTGAATGCCGCCATCGAGGCCGCCAAGGCGGGCGAACACGGCAAGGGCTTCGCCGTCGTAGCGGAAGAAGTTAGAAAGCTGGCGGAACGCTCTGCTCAAGCGGCCAAGGAGATCGCCTCCCTCATCCACACCTCCAGGAAGAACATAGAAGATGGCAGCACGATGGTGAGCGCGACGGGTTCGGTGCTGAAGGGCATCCAGGAATCCATCGCCGCAAGCGGTGAACGCATCAAGGCCATTGGCAGCCAGAGCCAGAGGCAGAGCCAGGACAGCACGAGGGTTGTGGAGGTGATGGGTGATCTTTCCGGCATTGCGGAACAGAACGCCGCGGCCACCGAAGAAATGGCCGCTACCCTCCGAGAGACGACGCGAACCGTGGACGACCTCAGCCGAGCTGCTGAGAACCTCAGCAAGCTGGTGTCGCGGTTCAAGGTACAAACAACCTAATTGGCACGGACTGATTGAGATGCCAACCTAGCTAGCGGCCCTGGGTAACTCCTGGCTGCATGGCCATCGGCGATATCCTTTCCAGTCAGGCGTAGACCTGTTAGCCCGGGCCCCAATTGGGATGCCTCCCACCATGACCACTCTCTTTCTCATTCGGCACGCTGAAAGCATTGCGAATGCGAGAAATCTGCTCGCGGGACGGATGGACTTCGCATTGTCAGAAACGGGAAAGCGGGATGCCGCCGCCCTGGCGGCTGACTTTGCTGAATCGAGACGGCTTGACGCGATATGGTGTTCGCCCTTGTTGCGCGCACAGCAAACTGCTGCCCCCTTCTTGTCAGCGTGCGATGCACCACTACGTCTCGATGATCGCCTTCAAGAGCAGCACATGGGCCGGTTCAGCGGTCTATCCTATCCCGAGGTGGAAAGGGACCCCGGTTACTGCAACGACCGGTTGGCACGCTGGGATTGGATACCGGAGGGTGGAGGCGAGTCGTACCGAATGATTGCGGAGCGAGTCCAGAGCTTTCTCGCGGACCTGTGGGAACAGTGCCGGCTCGAAAATTTCGAGCACGTGCTCGTGGTAACCCATGCTGTCACGCTCAGGTTGTTCAGAGCGTGCCTGGAGGGAACCCTACCCAAGTATCCAGAAAAGATTGCCGCCAATGGCGAGGTTTGGAGCGCCCAGTTGCCCGCGGCGGGTGCCTCGACACACATCGAATCAGTTAGCCTGGCTCATGGAACGCGCGAACACCGGGCCTAGGGTGTGTCTTGAAGATCCCGCGTCGCCCTACGTGACCATTGGCTTGCTGGCTGCATGCGGTGTGAGCGCCTGGCTGAGCCGATCTATCCATGTTCTGTTAGGTTCCCAACCTGCGGCACAAGCGGCCCTCCAGGCGGCGCCGCCGACGGGGGGCAGCATGCAGGCCTGAGGCGCCTTGTTGAGCCGGTGCGACAGTTTGCGGAGCATCGTCTGGCTGGCACTCACGCCACCGATGAATGCCCATGGCAATTCTTCTCCTGCCAAACGGGTCGCGGTCGTGACATGCAAGGCAAGCATGTCGGCCGCTCGATTAAGGAGTTCCTGCGCCATGGGATCGCCTGCGCTTGCCAGCTCATCCACCTTTCTCGCCACGGCGGCAACGGACGAGCGAGGGTGGTTGCGGCCATAGACCCAGTCCATCAACGCGGTGCTTGCCGAACTGGCGTCGATGCCGAGCTTTGCCAGCAGCCCGCCACAAAAATCCGTTGCGTCGATACGCTGATCAAGGTGCCGGGATGCGATCCCCAGCGCCTCGCGGCCGATCCAGTAGGCACTGCCTTCGTCGCCAAATGCGTCACCCCAGCCGCCGATGCGATAGTGCTTTCGGCTGTCGCTTGCCCAGGCCATCGAGCCCGTCCCGGCCAGCAGCAACACGCCGGGATTGGATAGAAACGCCCCGTCGTACGCAATGCGGACGTCATTCTCGACGAGGCAAGGGAAGTGTATTGCCGTTCGGATTTCGTCGAGTTGCTGCGAGCTGAGGGCATCGATCTCGCCATAGCCGGGGATGCCAAACGCACCGTACGCGATGTCGTCCCATTCTGGGCCAAATTGATGGAGTACCTTTTTGAACTCGGACCGCCAGTTCGGCTGGTCCATGGCATTGATCCCCTCGCCACGCGCAATGCGGACTAGCATTCCCTGCCGAT
>DCFP01000193.1:0-18834 GCA_002319925.1 Holophagaceae bacterium UBA1801
GACCGCTGGTTCCTGGACCGCCTCGCCACCCACATCCTCGCCTTCGAAGGGGACAGCAAGGTGATCTACTTCGATGGCAATTACACCGAGTACGAGCAGTACCGAAAGGACGTGCTCGGCCTCAAGCCCTTCGAGCCCCACCGGATCAAGTACCGGAAGCTGACGCGGTAGGCTGCCTTCAATACGCGGATGGAGATGTTAACTCCATGACCCGCTCCGTGGTCCTGCGTTCCATCACAATTATCGGTGATCAAAGGCCTTCCGCATGAACGAAACCAATCCCTATGCCGCACCAGAGAGCCCGTGCCTCGACGCGCCACGGACACCCGAGGCTCCGCGTGAGGACCCTCCCAACCAGGAGGTCAAGGATTGGAGCTTGCGCAGGCGGCTGATGGTCACACTGAGCGTGATCCTTCTGATAATGATCGTCGGCATCGTGAGGATTCCCCTCATCCGTTGGGACGGTATGTCCGTCCTGGGTGGCGCCCAATATCGGCACACGGGGTCTCTCAATCTGTTCTACATGGGCCTCAAACCCTTGGTCACCTCCTTCGTCCTGGTCGAGATCGCATTCTTGGTTTCCCCGACCCTGCGATGGAAACGCTTGGAGGGAAGCGAATCCCGTGCGGAGATCCGGCTCCTCGCCATCCGGTTGAGCTTCGTTTTCATGGTGCTGTGGGCGATATACGCGGCTAGGGACCTGCAACGCCTCCAGTTCATTGGCTTCGATGCACTCTCGTTCCTCCTGGTAGCCATCACGATGGGCCTTGGCTCCTTGGCCCTGTACGGATTGATCAGGTTCATCGATCGACGTGGGCTGGGCAATGGTTTCTCGATTGTGCTGTCCGGTGTTTTGCTGAGTCAGATCATTTTCCACTTGAGGCGGATGAAAGCACCCTCAACGGAACCAGGCAGCATCCTCGTGGGAATCGCCCTGGTCACGCTCATCATCGTGCTCGTATTCAAAGGACGCCCCGCCCCAGAGGCCGATTCACTTCCGCGGTTTCTGCCCATACCGACCAGTGGAATCCAGCCTTTGATCTTACCAGCGTTGTTATTGGGACTGCTGGTTCCCACAGCCCGGCTGTTTCAATCAGAGCCCCTTGCGGTACTTGCGACCCACCTCACCGCTTTTTCCATCACGAGCTTCGTTTTCACCTTCCTGCTGTGCCTTCTCTTTTCCTTTCTCTTCAATTGGCCATCCCATGTGCGGGAGGCCTGGACGAAGTCCTCGTTCAGGGATCGCCCGGGCCTCATGATGGATCTTCGCTCCATGTTCTGGAGAGGTTTCGCCAGCACGGCTGTCTTGACGTTGGCCGCCTTGTTCCTCCAACTCACATTGAACGCGATGCACATCGCATTCGACCTCGTGTCGGTCTTCCTCTTGATCGTCATCGGTCTGGACGTCGCGAAGGAATGGCGGTTCCGTGGCATTCACCGCGAGGTGATTCCCATATGGGAGATGCAGCGTGTTCACGCTGTGGTTCCCGTCATGCTGGAGCTGAAGGAAGCAGGAATACCTGCCTTCGCGAAAGGGTTTTGGCACCGTTCCTTACTGCAATTCTTCGGACCCATGGTTCCCATCGAAATCCTGGTCCTGCGTGAACAGGAAGAGGAGGCTCGAACGATCGTGAGGCAACTCGTGGGCGCGAATAGCGGAACTGAATCCCAGGTGACATTCGCATCATCGGAGAAGGCGGTACTTCCACAGGTTCCACCTCGATGAACGATGTCGTCATCATCGGAGGCGGGCCCGCCGGCATCATGGCGGCGATCTTCGCTGTGAGGGCAGGTGCGAAGGTGCTCGTCCTCGAGCGGATGCGCGAGCCCCTGCGCAAGCTCAAGATCACCGGCAAGGGTCGCTGCAATATAACCAATACCGCGGATCTGCGAACCTCCCTGGCGGAGATCGGGCCGCGGCCCAATTTCCTGAAGCCGTCGTTCCACCGCTTCTTCAACGACAAGACGATCGCCTTCTTCGAGGAGATCGGCGTGAAGACGGTCGTGGAGCGGGGTGGCCGCGTCTTTCCCGAGAGCAATTCCGCCATCGAGGTTGCAAACAAGCTGAGATCCAACGCCGAGTCGTGTGGCGTGGAGATCCGCTGCGATAGCCGAATCCGCGGATTCCTGCTCGAAGCCGGCCATGTCATCGGTGTCCATCTGGCCAGCCGCGAGACGGTGACCGGCAAAACCTTCGTCCTTGCCACGGGCGGCGCATCCTATCCCGCTACGGGCTCCTCGGGTGATGGCTATTCCTTGGCCAAGGACCTCGGGCATTCGATCACGCCCATCCGGCCCGCCCTGGTCGCCCTGGAAACGGAAGGTGAATCCGCAGGCCGCTTGCAGGGCCTGAGTCTGATCAATGTGCAGGCCAACGTCTGGATCGAAGGCCGGAAGGCGGGCGAGGAATTCGGCGAAATGCTCTTCACGCACTTCGGGCTGTCCGGGCCCATCATCCTCACCTTGAGCCGCCGGTTTGGCGCGGATCTCCAGGCTAAGAAGGACGTGATCGTCTCCATCGATCTGAAACCAGCCCTGGACGATGGCAAGTTGGATCAGCGGCTGCAGCGCGATCTGAACGAGCACGGGAAGACGAAGCTCGCCAACCTTTTCAAAGAGTGGCTGCCCGCGAAATTGATCCCGGAGTTCATCCAGTTCTTGAACCTGGACGGACAGAAACTCGCCAACCAAGTGAGCACCGAGGAGCGCAAGAGGATCCGGCTCCTCATGAAGGATTTCCGATTCCGTGCCACCGGCCTGCGTCCCTTCGAGGAAGCCATCATCACCGCCGGTGGCATCAGTCTCGACCAGGTGGACTCCAAGACCCTCGCCTCCAGGCTTCATCCGAATCTCTTCTTCGCGGGCGAGGTGCTCGACCTGGATGCCAACACCGGCGGGTTCAATCTCCAGATCGCCTTTTCCACTGGGGTCCTGGCAGGGGAGCACGCGGCCAAGCTCGCGCTGGGAAACCGGCCCCTGCCCACTTGAAACTGGTCGGTTCCTTTTTTGGATGAACTGGCTCTTTCTGGCAAGCCACTAAAGACGTACCTTGGGACCACACCCGAGGTTCCCGTGCTGCTGCCCCACCTGGATTGGAAGAGTTCGAAACCCATCAGCCTCCAGATCCAGGAGCAGATCCGGGAGCACCTGGAGCGCCGCTCCCTCCGCGTGGGCGAGCGGCTGCCCTCCACGCGGCACCTGGCGGAGGCGCTGGGCATCCATCGCTCAACGGTCGCTCTGGCCTATCAGGAACTCTGGGCCCAGGGCTGGATCGATCAACGGCCCGGTTCGGCACCCCGGGTGAGAGCACGGCTGGCACAGATGAAAAGCGTAACCGTTTCGAAAAAGAGATCCTTCGATTGGGAGGCGTTGGCATCTCCCGCCGCCAAGGAAGCCCTGGGCGCGCACCGCGAACTGGCGCGGAACGCCCACCGGGAGGGATTCATCAATTTCGCCAGCCTCCACATGGACCCGCGGCTGTTCCCCGTGGAGGAATTCCGCGCCTGCCTCACGAAGGCCATGAAGAAGGGCGGCGAATCACTTCTCACCTACGGGGACCGACAGGGCTTCCGGCCATTGCGGGAATTCCTCGCGCGACGGATGGCGCTCCACGGCGTGGAGACCTCGGCGGAAGAAATCCTGATCACCAATGGCTCCCAGCAGGGCCTCGATCTGCTGCTGCGGATGGTGGCCCAGCCCGGCCGTTCCATCGCCGTGGAATCCCCCACCTACAGCCTGTTCCTGCCGCTGATAAGACTGAAGGGGCTGAAACCCCTGGAAATCCCCTACGGAGAGGACGGCATGGATCTGTCGATCCTGGAAGAGGTTCTCAAGAGACACCGCCCTTCCCTTGTCTACACCATGCCCAACTTCCAGAACCCCACGGGGCGCAGCGCCAGCCAAGCTAACCGCGAAGGGCTGCTGGACCTCTGCGCCCACCACGGCGTGCCCATCCTGGAGGATGGTTTCGAAGAAGAGATGAAGTACTTCGGCCGCGTGATCCCGCCCATCAAGGCCATGGATCGCCGCGGTCTCGTGGCCTACTGCGGCTCTTTCTCCAAGGTCCTGTTCGCGGGCGTGCGCGTGGGCTGGATCGTGGCGCCGGTGCCCTGCATCGAGCAGCTGCTGGCCCTCCGCCACTTCAGCGAGATCATGCCCACCATGATCCCCCATGCCGCGCTCCACGAATTCTGCGAACGCGGTCTCTACGACCTGCACATCAGCCGCATGCACCGCACCTACCGCAAGCGCATGCAGGTGGCCCTGCGCGCCCTCAAGCAGCACGTGCAGCCCGAGTGGGCCCAGTGGGAAGAACCAAAAGGCGGCTACCTCATCTGGCTGAACCTGAAGGCGCCTGGCCGCCGCAAGCCCGATTGGGAGAGGCTCTTCGAGGAACAGGGACTGCAGGTCTCGCCGGGGAATCTCTACTCGCCCTCCCGGAACCACCCGTCCTGGGTCCGGCTTTCCATTTCCTTGCTGGACGAGAGCCAGATCGAAGAGGGCGTCCATCGCCTGGCGGCGGCGTTGAAACAACTCCACGAAAAAGGAGCAAGGTGAAGCCCATGATCCGAGCCGTCCGTGAAACAGACGCCGCCTCTCTCGCGGAGTTGCTGCACAGCCTCGACCAGTTCCCGCACATCCAGTCTGAGCCGTTGGAAACCACCAGGACCCGCGTGCTAGGAATGATCCGGCAATGTCTCGCGGATGAAAGCCATTCCATGTTTCTGGCCCATGACAAAACAGGCGCTCTGGCCGGCTACCTCTCGATTCATTGGCTGCCCTACCTGATCCTGAAAGCGCCCGAGGGCTATGTCTCCGAACTCTTCGTGAACCCGGAAGCCAGGAGCAAGGGCATCGGCAAGCAGCTTCTCGAGGTGGCCCTGCGCGAGGCCGCCCGTCGCGGTTGTTCCCGATTGAGCCTGCTCAATTTCCGGAATCGCGAATCCTACCAGCGGCAGTTCTACGCCAAGAATGGTTGGACGGAGCGAGTGGATGCCGCCAATTTCGTTCTGCCGGTTCCGGAAGCTTCCGCTCCTGGCTCCCAAACCTAGACCCAATCCCGATTTCTGTTCCCGACACATGTCATGGCTTCGCTCTTTGCGAAGGCACCGGAGGTCTGCCGTGAAGAACCGGCTTGAATCCGCCAACGCTGTGGTCATCCCCGATGGCCACTGGGCCCTCGTCCTGCTCAAGGACGCGGTCGAGCGTCTGTATCCGCCGGGGTCCTATCGAATGATCCCCGGCAGGCACCGGGTCGAGATCCGGTTCATGCCTGCCGATTTCCAACCGCCGCGCCCGGTTGCCTTCCCTGCCAAAGCCTTCCACCTGCAAGGTTGCCTGGATCGCAGCCTTCATTACGTGGATGGCGAATTGGTGGCCATCATGGTCGGCCCTGCCGCAGGAGGAGAAGAGCAGAAATGCTCGGTCATCCAGGATTCCACCCAAACTCCAGTTCTCATCCCCACGCAAAAAGAGAGCGGGCTGAAACCTCTGCTTGCGGCCTCGTGGAAAGCACTGCTCGATGCGATCGGCGGCGGAATGCGCGGGAGACTTCCTGCCAGGTTCAATCCGGAAGGATTTCCCGCCACGTGGCGAAAACCAGGGGGGAGGGACCGGACTGAATGGCCGTCAGCAGGACATCCACGGTGAAATCGCTCCGGTGGGGGCTGCGGTGCACCCAATGGAAGCGGTGGCTACCATTCTTGATGGCGATGCTCAGCATCTCGAGCCCCTTCTCCCTGCTCGAACTGCCATCAGGCTGAAAGGGAGGAGAGAAATCCACCGGGCTGAACTGCTTCAATTCCTCCTGGCTGCAGTGGAGCATATCGAGGGCCGCCTGATTGCAATCCACGAATTCGTTGGTGCGAGTCTCCAGCAGCAGCACTGCGTCAGCGTAGCGGTCGAAGAGCATGCGGAAGCGGGTCTCGCTGGCCCTCGCCGCCTCCTCCGCGGCCAGCCTTCCGCTGATGTCCCGCACACAAGCCTGGATCACCTTCCGTCTGCCCATCTTGAAGGAGGACAGCAATATGTCCGCCGGAAACAGCTCACCATTCTGGCGCCGGTGCTGCCATCCGAATTGAACGGAACCTTCACGCAGCGCTTGCTGGATGTGCTTGACCGCCGAGCCCCGGGAATCCTCTCCGTCCGGCTGGCGCACCGGGGAAAGATCCGCCGGGTGGAGGCGCAGCATCTCGGATTTGTGGGAGAAGCCGAAAAGATCCAGGGCCCGCTGATTGCAGTCGAAGATGCCATCCATGGTCAGCAGCAGGATGGCGTCCTGGGTGCCTTCGAAGGCGCCCCGGAACCGGGCCTCGCTTTCCGCCAGGGCCGTTTCCGCGGCCACCTGTTTGCTGATGTCCTCGGCCAGCCAGATGGAGCCCGCGTGGGGATTGGACGGATACACAGCCATGCCCACCAGGCGGCACCAGAAGTACTGGCCGCTGCCGCGCTTCATCTGGAGTCGAGTATCGAAAACACCGCCTTGCACCATTATCTGGTAGGCCTTCTGCCCCATCTCTTCGTAGATGGCCTCATCGGGGTAGATGATGCGTGATGGTGCACCGATGAACTCGTCCAGGGGCATCCCTCGCATGGCGGCTGCCCGGGGATTGGCCCAGACGATCTTCCGGTCCTGCACGAAGGCGATGCCCAGGACGTTGTGTTCCAGGATCAGGTTCTGCAGCGTGTGCACCCGTTTGTATTCCGCCTCCGTCTTTCGGAGTTCCGTCACATCCCGCCCGATGGCCAGGGAACCGGAGATATCGCCATGCTCATTGCTGAGATTCTTGGAGCTCCAGGAAATGATCCGGTTTTCGCCCGTTTTGGTCCGGATGGTGGTCTCGAAGTCGCGGACCGTCTCCTGGCCCTTCAGAATAACGGCCACCTTTTGCGCGATCTCCGCACGGTAGGCCGGTTCAGGGTAGAGCTTCTCCCAGACATCGGAACACCCCTGCACTTCTTCCCGGCCGTAGCCGCTGATGCTCTCCGCGGCACGGTTCCATAGCACCACGCTGGCCTCGAGGTCGAGGGTGTTGATCCAGACATCGGCCGTATCGATGACGGTTTCCAGAAGCCTTGATAATTCGCTGGAGTGCCGCAGGAATTCCTGATGCTCCTGGAAGGCGAGCTGGTGCTGATCCCGCAGGGTATCCCGCTCCCGTTCGGCCTGTGCCCTGGCAACTTCCGCGGCCAGGCAGGCCGCTTCTCTCCGGTGATCCGCCAGGAGGCGCGACAGCCCGATCAAGCCTGCGAAGAACAAGCCCGAGATGAACAGGGTGATCCATTCCGTGGAAGGCAACGGTTCCCCGCTGAGGCTGAGCTCGATCCCCACCAGAATCCTTCTCAGACCTTGCAGGAGCAAGGCTACGAAGAGGAGCACCCAGCCCCAGTGGAAACGGATCGATCGGATGCAGCGGTAGGCCAGGGCCGCGGCCAGGAGTTGAAGGCCGGCAGAAAGAAAGACCACACTGGGACCCAAGATCAGGACCCTCCCTGTTAGAAGCTTTTGTAGTCCCATCGGGTGCCCGCGGTTCGAGGATAAACTTCGGAATCCCCTTGGAGAGAATGTGCCCTCCCTGCTCCTCGCCGCCTTTCCGCCGGAATTTGCGGAATTCAACGAAAATCCTCCCGCCGGGTGGGCCTTGGCATGCACGGGCGTCGGCGCCGTGGCAGCGGCGGCCTCCGCCATGAAGTCCCTCCTGGAGCTGCGCCCCGACCGTGCCCTTTTCCTGGGGACTTGCGGCGCCTACGACGATTGTGCGCGCTTGGGTGAAATTATTGCCGTCCGCGAAGTCATCGCCGCTTCCCTCGATGAGGC
Source organism: Holophagaceae bacterium UBA1801 (assembly GCA_002319925.1). GTDB lineage: Bacteria > Acidobacteriota > Holophagae > Holophagales > Holophagaceae > UBA1801. The sequence goes on from DCFP01000193.1 coordinate 7,817, forward strand.
GGAAGGCAGGGCCTACCGGCCGGATATCGAACGAACGCGGTGGACCGCGGATTGGTCCCTGCCCTTTCCCGCCCATTCGGTTCTCGTTCCCCCGGCGATCACCCAAACCCAGGCCGGTGCCCTCCGCTTGGCTGCCTATGCAGCGGTGGAGCACCTGGAACTGTCAGGCGTGTTCGAGGCCTGCCACTTGGCCGGCGTACCCGCGGCCGCGGCTCTGGTGGTCGTGAATCGCGTGGGCCCGCACGCCCATGGAGAATGGGCTGCCAATCACGAATTGGGAAGCCGCAATCTGGTGAGAGCGGTCCGGAATCAACTGGCTCAACCCTCGTAGCCCGAGGCCGGCAACTTCCAGACGAGCTCGTGGGCCGGGTGGTCGTGGCTTTCCTGCCAGGCTTGTTTCAGACGCCGCCGGACAGAATCCAGTCCGAGATCATCCACCTCCGGAATCCAGAGGGTCGCGCCCATGGCCGTTCCCCCCAGCTTCTGGCCAAGGCGCAGCAGGAATATCTGCCCGAGACCCTTGGGCATCTTGGGCAGAACCAGCAGGTAGTGGTTGTGCCCCATGGCAACCAGCAGATCCCCCGCCCTGATCCGGTCCGTGATTTCCTTGAGGCGCTTCTGCCCCTCCGGATTCTCGGCATCGAGGTCCCACTCCGCCACGGTCATCACCTCGTGTTCCCGGGTGGCGGCCGCCAGGTTCGCCTGGAGCCAGATCTCCAAATACCGCATGTTGGGAAGGCCCGTGACGGGATCCTGGATGGAACTGTCCTCCACCACGGCTTTGGTGATGGCCAGGAAATCCTCCAGATCGCTCAAGGCCGTTTTCAGATTCTCGATTTCCAGGATCCGGCTCAGGGAATTCGCCACGGTGGCCAGGAGCGCCAGCTCGGCTCTGGCGAAATCGTGGGGTTTCCGGAATTGCAGGAAAACGAGTCCCCGCACGTTGCCGTTCTCGTGCAGTGCCACACCCGCCACGGCGCGGATGCCCTCCGCCTTCAGGTCGGGATCCTCGTGCCATCGCCTGTCTCTCGGAACATTGCGGAGGACCAATATCCGGTGGGGATTCTCCAGGAGCCATTCGCAGAGGGTCGGGATCTGAGGCGGCGCTTGGCGGTCCGGCCGCTCGGGGAGCCACCACTGCGTCATCAGGACCCCGCCTTGCACCGTCACGAAATAGGCCTGGTCCGCACGCATGTGCTTCATCAGCAATGCGAGTCCATGGGCCAGGAAGAGCGGGTCGTCCATGGACGCCACCCGTAGCAGGGTCTGGATGGCCTCCACGAGGTTTTCCAATGCCGCCGCGCCGGGCTCCAGGCGGCGGACGTAGCGTTGCTTGATGTGCTTGGGGGCTTGGAAACTCACCGGTCGGCCTCATTCCACCTTTCGACACCCCGCGGCCAGGACTTCAACCCGGAAAGGGAGTCCGGTTGCGTTAGGCTGCTGGAAGAGGACAACCCATGCCAGATGCTACCTTCACCCCTTGGCTGGAACAGGCCCGAGCCCTCCATCGGGACATGCTCACCGTGGACACCCACTGCGATACCCCGCTGCTACTGCAGTTGAAAGGTTGGGATCTGGGGAAGCACCATCCGGGCAGGACCCTGCTGGGCGGGGACATGGACCTGGTCCGCATGAAAGAAGGGGGGCTCTCCGCCGCCTTCTTCGCCGTGTTCACAGCCCAGGGGCCCCGGACGGCCGGAGGCTATGCCAACGCCCGCAGACAGGCGGATGAACTGCTGGATGCCCTGGATACGGCCTTCCAAAAGCATCCGGACCTCTGCGAGCGGGCCCTTTCGCCGGAGGACGCACGGCGGCTTCACGAGCGGGGAAAGCGGGCCATCTTCCTGGGCATGGAGAATGGCTACCCGCTTGGGCTGGATCTCTCCCAACTGGATATCTACTACCATCGCGGCATCCGGTATCTGACGCTCTGCCATGCCCTGGACAACGACATCTGCGCCGCCTGCACCTTCTTGACGGATGCGGCCATGACCTCTCGGGTTTCCGCAGACACCGGCCTGACAACCTTCGGCGCTCAAGTGGTGAAGCGCATGAACGAGCTGGGGATGATGGTGGATCTCTCGCATACTTCGGCGAAAACCGTCGAGGATGTATTGCGGCTCACGGATGTCCCCGTGATCGCTTCCCATTCGGGAGCGCGGGCGATGAGTGATCACCCGCGCAATCTCACCGATGACCAGCTCCGGGCCATCGCGGCCAGCGGCGGCGTTGTCCAGGCCCTTTTCGTCCCGGGTTTCTTGAATCCGGATGCCTACGATCCCGAGGGTGAACAGGTGGCCGAGACCCTCTCATCAAAGAAAAAAGCCCATTACTCCGTGCATCCGATCGGCTCGGACCCGGCCGTGGATGCGGCCTTCGAGGCCGAATACCGGGACATGATGGCGAAGTATCCGCCACCCCCGGCCACGGTGAAGGACGTGGTGGATCACATCGATCACATCGCGAAGGTGGCCGGCATCGATCACGTCGGCATCGGCAGCGATTTCGACGGTGGTGGGTGGCTTGCCGATTGCAAAGATGTTTCCGAGATCCCGAATCTCACCGCGGAACTGCTGCGGCGGGGGTACTCCGAAACGGATATCCGGAAGATCTGGAGCGGCAATCTGCTCCGGGTGTTCGACGAAGTGATCGCCAAGGCGATCCACTAAGGTCGAAAGGTTGCGCCGCTTCCCGTGGATATGGACCATCCTCTGGCAACCGCTTCGGCCCTGACGCCAAAAGAGGGTCCCGCCACCCAAATGGAGCCACAGCCCGCGTTCCGCAGCGTGTCCATCGTTTCGCCATGGGGAAACCCGAAGGTGTTCGCGCGGCCCGCGGTGATGAAGGTGAGCCCTGGCTGGAGGGCGCGGATCCACTGGGGGTCAGAGGCGTTGCGGCTGCCGTGATGGCCGGCCTTCAGCAGCCGGAAGCCGCTGAATCCGCCGGGCTCCCCGAGGTCCATCAAATCCCGTTCCTGGATGTCCTGGGCATCGCCCATGAGCCAAAGCTCCCGGTCCCGCCAGCGCACCCTCAGCACCAGGGACAACATGTTGAGGTCCTCGAGGTCGAAGGGCTTAGGAGGCCACTGCACCGCGCACTCCGCCTCGCCCGTCCGCCAGAAATTCCCTCGCAGCAGGGGTTGGGCTGTCTGGAAGACGGGTTGGGGTACCACCGCGGTCCAACGCTCAATCGGGATGGCCGTTCCCGGGATGTAGACCGATTCGAAGGGCCAGAGGCGCGCCATCGTCGACCATCCGCCCGCATGGTCTCCATGGGGATGGGTGACGACCAGATTCACTGGCTCCCTCACGCCTCTGCGGCTCAGGACCCGGACGAGGCGCCGGGCCGCCCAGGGCGATGGACCTGTATCGATGACCGTGGCGGAACCATCCGGCACGCGCAGGATCAAGGCATCCCCCTGGCCCACGTCAACGGCCTCCAGGCTGAGGGTCGCCGGTGCCGCTCCGGTTCCACGGACGATCATCAGACCAGCCGAGGCCCCCACGATGGCCAGGGTCAGCGAGCGGGTTCGCTTGAGTCCCGCGTGCCGCTGCCCGAGCCAGATCCAAGCCAGCGCCAGCAGGATCCATGGCCAGAGGTAACCCGTACCGAGTGGTACGATCCGGGCGAAGAGAGGTACGAGCCGGTCTCCCGTCCAGGTCAGGAGCCACCCGACCCACGTCACCAGTCCTGGAATGGGCAAGAGGGTCAGCCCCAGGCAGATGGGCGTAAGGAGCGTCACCAGGGGCAGGATCAGCAGATTGGCGGCCACTCCCCAAAGGGGAGCGCCACCGTGGAGCAGCGCGAGCAGGGGCAAGGTGGCTAACCATGGCGCGAGAAAATACGAGAATGCCAAGGCTTTGCGGCCCAACCAAGGGGAGAGCAGACCGGCCAAGGGCTCGGCGCCCCAGAGGAGACCGAGCAGGGCCCACCACGCCAGCAGGAACCCCGGTTCACAACCCGCCGCCGGGTGGGTGAGGAGCCACAGCAGGAGGGAAAGATGGAGGGTCAGCACGGGGGGAAGTTTCCAGCCCTGACCTCGGCCCAGGGCCCAGGCCAGTCCCATGAGCAGCCCGCGCCAGACCGGCGCGGAGAAGCCCACGATCAGGCAGTAGAGAAGGCCCGAGACCGCGCTGGCGACGCCGCTGCCGCGCTTCAGCGACCGCCGCCACAGCGCTTCCAGGGCCACCATGATCAGGGTCACCTGCAATCCCGACACCACGAGCGTGTGGATGGTCCCGCTCTCCGCGAAGGCACTGAACACCTCCTCTTTGGCCGGCGGAATACCCAGGGTCAGGGCGCCCCAGAGATCGCGGGCGGTGCCCTCCGGTAGGGGGAGTGCCTCGAAGCGGTGCTGGAAGAAGGTCTGCATCCGCAGGACCAGGGAGGGTTTGGCAGGACCCAGCACTTCCATGATCTGGGCCGAGCGCAGGAAGATCCGGCGCGGGGCTTCGTCGCTGCGGGCCCGCCAGAGCGGGCGCTCGGCGATGAAGACCGGGGCTGGATCCACGGCCCGGAGCTCGCCCCGGAAACGTACCGGGGTGCCTGGCTCTGGGGCGGGAGTGCCTTCCAGGGGCAATCCCAATGGAATTTCACATCCCTTGAGCGATTCCGGTCGGACGAGGGTGATCCGGCTCGAACGCCGGTCCCCCTGTGTGCGCCAGGGGGCGGAAATGACGCCCTGGATTTCCTGGAAACCCGTTGGCAGTCCCGATTCCCAAAGGGCTTGATGCCGCAGTCCGAGGAAAGCGATACCAGCCAGCAGCAGAGCAAGCGGGACCACCTTCCCATGCTTGAACCGCAGGAGAGCCATGGAAGCACCCACCAGCAGGCAGCCACCAAATATCCAGTACAGCGAGACCTCGCCATTCCAGCGTTCCGGAACCAGCCATGGAACGGCGCAGGCCGCGGCCATGGCCCAGGCCAAGGGCCATAGTTCCGCGCCACAGACACGTTGCCACAGTCGTTCCCGGGAGAGCATCCACCGACCCTACCACAAGCAATATCCCGCCAATCCCATTAGACTGTTCCTGTTCTTTCCCGCGAGGCACCGTGATCACCAAGCCTTTACGCATCCTGCCGGTCCTCCTGCTCTCGGCCTCCGTGCTGGGCGCCTGGAGCCCCCGTTTCCATGAAGCACAGACGGCCCTGGCCATGGGGCTCGTCCCGAAAAAGATGGGCAAGTTCCTGAGAGCGCATGCCCAGGCCCTCCGGGATGGCGCCCGGGGGGTGGCCAACGACCAGGTGCCGACCCCCGAGGATGTGGAGGCCCAGTTCCAGTTGATCCTCCAGATGAGCGAAGACCAGAAACGGCCCGATGCCATCGCGAAGGAACTCGGCACCCTGGCCCACATGGTCCAGCTGCTGCTGGATCCCTCGGCCACCATGGGCGTCACTCCGGTCCGCGAACAGTTCGAAGCCTATGGAGACGAGAACCTTCCAAAGCTGGTGGCCAACAAGGAGCCCTTCTGGGCCATCAAAGCGCCCCTGGATCCAAGACCTCAGATTCTGAAATGGTCGCAGTTGAAATACGACCGGTACCGCCTGTTGGTGCAGAGCTTCGATGTGTCCACGGGCCGCCGGATGGGTACCTGGGATGTCCTCTCCGTTCCCTTCGCGCAGTTGCAGCTCTCCTACTCGACGGGAGTGAATGCCACCGCCAACATCTGGATTCTGATGTGGCGATCCGCCGGCGAGCTGTGGGATATTCCGGAATAGATCACTGAAATTCTTAAAGGTTCGGGCCGGAATGGCGGATACATTGGTAGTGACTAGGAATTCCTCCTAATAAGAGGTATCTTCCTATTCACCCTCAATCAGGGAGACTCAGATGGCTTCATACACCCGCCTTGGATCGTATCTTCTCGCAGATGAACTCACGGCGGATCCGTTCGGCAAGATCCACCGGGGCCTCACCATTGTCGGAAGCACCTTCGACAAGCACTTCCTGGTCCGGACCTTCTCCGAGGAAGTCACGAACGCCGGCCTGGGCGACAAGGTCGAAGAGATCGACCGTGCCGCCTCGAACTTGGCTGGCACGCGCGGGTTCGGTCACAACTACCACATCGAGGGCGGTAAATCTCCCGTGGTGACGGCGGACCACGTGCCCGGCCGCAGCCTCGCCCAGATGATCGAGAAGGCGAAGCACGAGCAGATCCCCCTCGGTGTCGATCATTCCCTCTCCGTGCTCCAGGGCTTGGCCCAGGCTCTCATCCAGCTCCACGGCAAGGGCATGAGCCATGGCATCCTGTCGCCCCACAGCATCTGGGTGAGCTTCGAGGGCGCTACGCAGATCCTCGACGGACCCTTCGCCTCCATCGTCAGCGGCCTGCTGCCGAAGTGCCCTGTGCTGGCGGCTTCCATTGCCCGCTACCGCCGCGCGGCCACGACGCCTCTGAACCAGGATCTCTTCTCCCTGGGCGCCATCCTTTACGAACTGCTGACCTTCGAGAAGCTCCCCGCCACCGATCTCATTCCCGGTGCGCTTTCGAGAGCCACCCTCAAGGCGGCCCAGGAAGACGCTCCCATTCCGCCGGAAATCCTCGAACTCCTGAACCGGCTGCTGATGGTGAAGCAGCCCTTCGAGAACGCCAACGCCTTCGGCGCCGAGCTGGAGCGGGTGCTCTACGACGGCGACTACAGCCCCACCACCTTCAACATGGCCTTCTTCATGCACACCCTCTTCCGCGAAGAGAACGAGCTGGACAACCAGGCCATGAAGGCGGACCAGACCGCCGACTTCTCGCCCTTCGCCGTCGTCGAACCCGGCGTCTATGCCGGTGGCGAAGGCGCCATGGGCTCGAACCTCAAGAAGTACATCAAGTTCGCGGCGGCCGGCGCGGCCGTGCTGGTTTGCGTCATCGGCTTCATGACCTACTGGGGCGTTTCCCAGAAGAAGGCCGCCGAGGAAGTCCAGAAGAAAGCCCAGGCGGATATCGATGCCAAGAACGCCGAGATCCAGCGATTGGCCCAGGAACAGTGGAAGGCCGACCAGGAGCGGCAGCAGCTCGAATTCAAGGCCAAGGAAGCCAAGGATACCCAGGCGAGAGAGGAAGCCCAGCGCGCGATCGATGAGCTGAACCGCCAGACCGAAGAGAACAAGCGGAAGAAGGAAGAGCTGCTGAAGCAGAAGCAGGCTATTCAGCTGAAGAATCCCAACGTCGTCTCCACGACTCCCACCGCCGCACCGACGCCCGCGACACCGGCAGCCCCAGCGGCAGGCGCGTCTGATGCTCCTCCGGCCTTGACCTCGAAGGCCAGTCCCTCCGTTCCACACCCCAACAAGAGTTCGCTTCCCCCTGCCCTGCAGAACTCCGATATCAGCGTGACCGTGCGCGTGTTCGTGGATGCCCAGGGCCGGCCCTTGAAGGTGCTCATCGACAAGGGCGTGGGTGGTTCCTTCGGCTACGACGAATCCGCCCGCGAGGCGGCCCTCAGCTCGACCTACAGCCCCGCCATGAAGGGCGGCCAGCCGTCAAGCGGCTGGGTGAACATCACCTACAATTTCGGCAAGCCGCAATAGCCGAGGCAGCTTCCTGTGAATGGCCCGGGCTCAGTCCCGGGCCATTTGCTTTTTTGCGGCTTCCCGGGCCAGATCATCCACGCGCTCGTTCTCGGGATGGCCCGCGTGGCCCCGCACCCAAGCGGCTTCGACCCGGTGCTTCTGCAGCATTTTGTCCAGCTCCTGCCATAGATCGGCGTTCATCACCGGCTGTTTGTCCGCCTTCCGCCATCCCGCTCGCTTCCAGCCTTCGAGCCAGGACTGGATACCTTTCACCACGTATTGGCTATCGCAGAAAAGGGCCACTTCGCAAGGTTTGGTCAGGGCCTTCAACCCTTCGATGGCACCCATGAGTTCCATGCGGTTGTTGGTGGTCTCGGCCTCGGAACCCACGCCCTCCTTCTCGCGCGAACCCCCTTGCGCCCGCACTCGCAGCAGGAAGGCCCAGCCGCCGGGACCGGGATTACCAAGGCATGCGCCATCGCAGTAGAGTTCGACCATGGGGCGTGCGGACATCAGGGCTCCGGAGCAGCTTCCACCTTGCCAGAGGATGGTTGGTCTGTCTCCAATCTCCTAGAATGATGCCCAATGAAGAAAGGCGAGACATGATCCCCGTTGTGGCCGTGATGGAAGAGCCCCTGGATGCCAAGGCCTTGCGCGAGGCGGCCACGGATACCCGCGCCGGAGCTGTGGTGATGTTCGAAGGCTGCGCCCGGGATCATCACGAAGGCCGCGCCGTGGAGAATCTCACCTACGAAGCCTTCGTGCCCATGGCCGTCTCCGAATTGGAAAAACTCCGAGTCGAAGCCCTGGACCGGTTCAACCTCACAGGCTGCCTGGTCCATCATCGCATCGGCTTCGTGCCCCTCACGGAGGCAGCCGTAGTGGTGGTAACGGCTTCAGCCCACCGCAAAGAGGCTTTCGAAGCGGCCATGTGGATCATGGATCTCATCAAGGAACGCGTGCCCATCTGGAAGCGGGAACGTTTCACCGAGGGCGGGGAGGGATGGGTCGAGGGACAACGATTGGTGCCGTAACCCAAGCATTTCGAATTACCCCCGGCTCCGCCGACTACCCCCAGATCGCACTGTGCGCTGCACAGTGCTCCCACTCCTCGCTTCGCTCGATCGTGGATGGGGCCCCGCTCCGCCGACCACCCCCAGATCGCACTGTGCGCTGCACAGTGCTCCCACTCCTCGCTTCGCTCGATCGTGGATGGGGCCCCGTGGCCAACGATTGATGCCGTAATTCCAATCGCTTGACTTCATCTCCAGTTGCGGAAGGCCGCGCGCTTTCCTAGGCTGGAGGAAATCCAGCCAGTTCTGCGATCCGGAGGAAGTTCCCGTGAGCGACCTTGCGCAACCGCCCCAGATCCCATCCAGCACGAATCCAGGCGCGCTGCCGCCACCGTTGCCCCCCGCGAAACCTGCGCTCCAGGAAGCGCCGGGCTACAAGGGCGCCAAGATCTGCGGCATCCTCAGTATCTGCTTCGCCCTGACCTGCATCGGATGTCCGGTGGCGATCGTCCTTGGCATCGTGGCGCTGGTGAAGAACGGCACCGCCAAGCGCATGGCGCGGGAAGCGCCGGCCACCTACCGGACGCCCCCGGCCGGCGCCCTGGCCATGGGCATCGTGGGGCTGGTGCTCGGCATCTTCGCTCTGCCCACCCTAGGCATCGGCGCATCGGTAACCATTCCCATCCTGCTGGCCAAGCGCGACCAAGCCCGCGCCGCCGTACTCCAGCAGAACATCAGCACCGTGAAGGCACGGGCGGAGGAACTGGTTCTGGAGGCCCGGTCCAAGAACCCCGAACAGCTTCAGGAACCCGATCAAGTGATCCAGTCCCTGCTGAACGACCCAGCTCTCGCGCAGATGAAGAATCCCTTCGATCCCAAAGCGCCTGCAATGGAGAGCGCCGAGAATCCGAGCCAGGATGGCACCATCGCACTATGGCCCACCCGGAACCAGAACGAGGGTGGCGGCGTCGATGCCCTGGTGACGATCACGGCCACCTATCCGGAGCATCAAGAGACCCAGAAGTTCGAGGAAAGCGTGTCTGTCTACTCCCTCGAGATGCCACCCATGCCGCAGCAGGACGACGAGACGCCATCCACAGACACATCTCAGGCACCGCCCAATCCATGAGCTACCGCGTCAGCACGAAGACATCGCGCGCATCGGCCTTCAGCAGTTTCACTTCCATGGTCAGCTTGTTCAGGACATCAAGTTCTGGTGAGAACTCGAAGACATAGGTGTTCTTGCTGACCTTCTCGCCGCTCGGGTCCTGCACGAAGGCCTCGCCCTGGAGGGTGTAGCCGTAGAGGGTCGGGCGCAGGTCGAAGTCGGCTTCGCGGATCGGTCCCTCCCCCGGAAAGTGATGAGTGGAGTGGCCCTCTTCGAACTCGTCGCTGAACAACATCGGGTTGACGAACAAGCCCAGCAGCATTTGGCTGTTCATGTAGACCACGGTCTTGAGGTCATCGAGCTTGATCGCGCGCACAGGCGAATTCGCGGGGAATCGATCGACGTAACTCCTGAAGAACTTATCCACGTTCTCGATATTCTTTTCCGCGTTCATCTCGATGAATCCATCGCCCTTGAACCTCATGGTCAGCGGATAGTTCGCCAGGAACTCGTCCGCGGCCTCGTCGATGGGATCCGGCTGCATCAGGGCCGGAGTCTCCGCCTCGATGATCTGCCGCTTCGATGGCTTGAAGACGACCGTGTCCCATCCGGATTTGTTCATCGCGGCCACATCAATGGATCTGCGCTTCCTCACGATCAGCTTGGAGTTCCGATAGTTGGAGGTTTCCAGCGAGTACGAGGCTGGAAACTCCTTCCACATCTCGAGGTGAAACTGCACGGTCCTCGCCACCGCGGGGAAGACCAAGGACAGCATCAGAAAAAACGAAAACCATCGAATGAGTTTCTTCACAGCAGTACCTCGATCATCAAATATTCCACCCGATCATACGGGGAATGCACTCCGCCGACGCCCCGTTTCATGGGCGTCGCGTGTGCTGGCATTTTCTCAACCTCATGCCCGCTTCCAGTTTCGGTATTTCCGGATCAGCGTGTTCGTCGATTCGTCGTGCTTCAGCTCTGGTTGGGATGCGCTTTCCAGCTCTGGCAGGATCTTCGAAGCGAGCACCTTGCCCAGCTCCACGCCCCACTGGTCGAAGGGATTGATGCCCCAGATGGCGCCCTGGGTGAAGACCAGATGTTCGTAAAGCGCAATGAGGGCACCGAGGATCTCGGGCGTGAGCTGCTCCGCGAGAAGTGTGTTCGAGGGGCGATTGCCTTCGAAGGTCCGGTGGGGCACCAGCCAATCCGCCGTGCCTTCGGCCTTCACGGCCTCCGGCGTCTTGCCGAAGGCCAGGGCCTCGGCCTGGGCGAAGACATTGGACATCAACAGGTCGTGATGGCGTCCCAGCGGATTCAAGCTCTTCGCAAAGGCGATGAAGTCGCAGGGGATCAGCTTCGTACCCTGGTGGATGAGCTGGTAGAAGGAGTGCTG
>DCFP01000193.1:19091-19468 GCA_002319925.1 Holophagaceae bacterium UBA1801
GCTGGCCGTTGGTGCCCGGCTCGCCGAAGTAGATGGCACTGGTCTGGTAGTCCACGCGGGCGCCATCGAGGGTGATGGTCTTGCCGTTGCTCTCCATGATGAGCTGCTGGAGGTACGCGGGGAACCGCTTCAGATACTGGTCATAGGGCAGCACCGCCACGGACTGGGCATCGAAGAAGCAGGTATACCAGAGTCCGATTAGCCCCATGAGCACGGGCAGATTCTTGTCGAAGGGCGTGGTGCGGAAGTGCTCGTCCATGGCGTGGAGCCCGGCGAGCAGGCGCCGGAAGTTCTCCGGCCCCACGGCGATCATGGTGGAGAGTCCGATGGCGGAATCCATGGAGTAGCGGCCACCCACCCAGTCCCAGAAGCCGAAC
>DCFP01000193.1:19724-36496 GCA_002319925.1 Holophagaceae bacterium UBA1801
CCCAGAAGCCGAACATGTTCGCCGTATCGATGCCGAACTCCGAGACCTTGGCGGCGTTGGTGCTCACGGCCACAAAATGCCGCGCGATGGCGGCCGGGTCATTCAGGGCCGCGAGGCACCACTCCCGCGCGGTTCCAGCGTTGGCCATGGTCTCCTGGGTAGTGAAGGTCTTGGAGGAGACGATGAACAAGGTTTCCTGCGGATCAAGATCCCGCGTGGCTTCGGCGAAGTCCGTGCCATCCACATTGGAGACGAAGCGGAAGGTGAGATCCCGCTGGCTGTAAGTCTTCAGAGCCTCGTAGGCCATGACGGGCCCCAGGTCGGAACCACCGATGCCGATGTTCACGACGTTGCGGATGGCCTTCCCCGTGAACCCCTTCCACGCGCCGCTGCGCACCTGGTCCACGAAAGCGGCCATGCGGTCCAGCACCTCGTGTACCTCCGGCACTACGTTGTGGCCATCCACCTCGATGCGCCGGTCCATGGGCGCGCGCAGGGCCGTGTGCAGCACCGCGCGATTCTCGGTCACGTTGATCTTGTCGCCCCGAAACATCGCCAGGATGTGCTGTTCCAGATCCGCCTCGTTGGCCAGGTTCAGGAGCAAGTGAATGGTCTGGTCCGTGATGCGGTTCTTTGAGTAGTCAAGGTAGAGCCCGGCGCCTTCGCAGGCCAGGCGTTGGCCCCGGCTGGAATCCTTGGCGAAGAGCTCGCGGATGTGAAGGTTTTTCACGTCCTGGTAATGCGCGGCGAGGGCCTTCCAGGCCGGACGCTGCGTCAACGGGGTGCGGTTCATGGCTCGCTCCTGGTTTGGATCAGGGTTGACCATCGGCTAGCCAGGGTCAAGGACAACTCCCATGAACTTGGCATGTCCCTCGCCATAGAGGGCCAGAGGTGCCCAGATGGATCCCGCCTATTATGTCGCCGCAGGAAGCTTGAAGGCCCGGTCCTTCCAGTTGGAGACCATCTCCAACAACCTCGCCAATGCGGACACCGTGGGCTACAAGGCTGAACGCAGTTTCTTCGCGCTGTTCAACAAGGCCCAGCAGTCCGCTCGCAATCTGCCTCTGACCAAGTACGTCAACGACGGCACAGTGCTGGCCCAGCGGGCCGTGGATTTCGCCCAGGGCACCTCGCGTCCCACCGGCAAGAGCCTCGATCTCTCCATCGAAGGCAACGCCTTCTTCGTGTTCCAGACCCCACAAGGGAACCGCGTTTCCCGGGATGGCCGCCTCAAGATCGGATCGGAAGGCGAGCTGCAGGCCCTGGATGGTTCCCCCATACTGGGCAAAAATGGCCAGACCTTGACCATCAACCCCGGTGGCGATCCCATCAGCATTACACCCGATGGAACCATTTCCCAGGGCATCAATGAGGTCGGTCAACTGGACCTGAAGGCCTACGCGACACCTTATGCCCTGGTCCGGACCGGCGGAAACCGCTTCGATTCCACGGGCCTGGCCGAAGTCCCGGTGGAGGCAACGGTGGCTCAGGGCTATCTGGAGCAGAGTTCCGTCGATGTGCCCACGGCCATGATCGACATGATCCAGCTCAACCGTCTCTACGAAATGTCCCTGAAAGTGGCGTCCGCCCTTTCCAACGACATGGACGCCAGCACCATCAACAACATCGCCAACCAACGCTAAAGATCGGAATGGATTGAGGAGGAATTCACCATGATGCGCGCAATGTGGTCCGCGGCAGCCGGCATGGCCGTCCAGCAGTACAACATGGACACCATCTCCAACAACCTCGCCAACGTGAACACCACCGGGTTCAAGACCGCCCGCGCGGAGTTCCAGGATCTCCTCTACCAGACCATCAACCTCGCGGGCACCAACAGCTCCACGAGCACCAGCCTGCCCTCGGGCGTGCAACTGGGCCATGGTTCCCGGCTGCAGTCCATCACCCACGCCTACACCACCGGCAACTTCCGGAGCACGGGTGGCCGATTCGACATGGCCATCGAAGGGGATGGCTTCTTCGCGGTCACGCTGCCGGATGGCACCACGGGCTACACGCGGGATGGCTCCTTCACCCTGGATTCCAACGGCAACCTGGTGAACGCCAGCGGCTATGCGCTCGTGCCCCAGATCGCCATCCCCCAGAATGCCACCAGCGTCACCATCGCCCAGGACGGCACCGTGAGCGCCGGCATTGCTGGCCAGAGCGCACCCACGACCTTGGGGCAGATCACGCTGTCGCACTTCATCAACCCCGGTGGCCTGAACCTCGTGGGCAACAACACCGTGGTCACCACTACGGCCAGCGGCGATGCCATCGAAGGCAACCCGGGCCAGGACGGCCTCGGCACCATTCGACAGGGCTTCCTGGAAGCCTCCAATGTGGACGTGGCCGAGGAAATGGTGAACATGATCATCGGCCAGCGTGCGTATGAAGCCAATTCCAAGACCATCCAGACCGTGGACCAGATGCTCCAGCTGGTGGCAGCTCTCAAGCGGTGATGTGATGCGCGCGTTCTGGGTTCTGCTGCTCTGTGCCCTGGCCCTCGGGGCGCAGCCGGCCGATCTGGTGGAAAAGCTCCAGCAGTCGGCCTTGGAATACGCCGAGGCTCAGTCCGCCGGGCTGTCCGGGAAACTTTCGCTCCATGTGATCCGGCCCCCGGTCCTGCCCCGGCTGCCGGAGGGCGAAGTCCGCTTCGAGCCCACCCACGCGAGCAAGCAGGATTTCACCGGCCCGTTCTTCATCGTCTTCAGACTGCTGGTGAACGACCGCCCGGCGGGCTCCGTCCGCGTGGACCTGGAAGGCCGCTGGGTGGGAACCCTCTTGCGCCTGCGCACATCCCTGCCTCGGAAATCGGTCCCCAGCGAGGAGCAGCTGGAGCCCTTCAACTTCGAAGGCGTCCTTCCTCCCGGGGCCATCACCGAATTCCCCGAAGGGTATCAGCTCAAGATTCCTCTCGCCGTGGGCCACATCCTGAGCCAGGCCGATATCCAGCCCATTCCCGTCATCAGCATCGGCGATCCCGTCCGCTTGCAATTGGTCTGCGGTTCGCTGGTGGTGACCTCGGACACCATCGCCCGCTCCGCCGGAGGTTTGGGCGAGAAGGTCCGGCTGGAATTGCCCAACTCCAAGCGCTGCCTTCAAGCCTTCATCACCGGTCCCGGAGAGGCCCGGCTCGAGTGGGCCAGGAGCGGAAGCTGACCTGCCTTGGATCTCGTGAAATCGCTGGCCTCTTTGGGTCCGAAGCCGTAGTCTGGAGCCCTTGCAAGGAGCCCATTCATGGCCCACGAAGACCACGTCCACGGACCCAACTGCGATCATGACCACGACGACGCCAACGAAATCGAAGTGGTCGAACTGGAAGATGAGAACGGTGAGAAGGAGGAGTTCGCCATCCTCGAGGAGGTGGACTTCGAAGGCCGCCACTTCGCCATCATGGCACCCCTGGCCGAAGTCCAGGCCTACTCGGACAGCGACAAGGCCGACGATTCCGACGAACAGCTCACCATCGAAATCTTCGAAGTGAAGGGCGACGATTTCACGATCCTGGAAGACGAAGATTTCGCCCACAAGCTCCTCGCCCACCTGGACGAGATGTCCGCCAAGCTGGAAGAAGAGGAAGGCAAAGCCTAGATCCTCGCAACCGACACGGGAGGCTGAAGGGGCCCAGCCCTTTCAGCCTCCCGGTCTGTACGTCCCCGGACTGCACCCGTGCACCATTCCGTGCGATCCTGGCGGGATGGCGACGGAATCCGTGACCTTCCCAACCCGTGTGCTCTTCCTTTCGGAGGATCCGGACAAGATCCGGCGCCAGCTCCAGGGCGAGAATCTGTCCCTGGAAAAAGCCCTTCCCCTGCGGGACCAGATCAGCACCGACGAGATCACCCCCGCCTGGGTGTGCTACTACTTCGACACCCGGCTGGGAGATTTTCCCTACGTGGGCCTCAAGTGCGGGGACGCCTTCCCCATCGCGGAGCACGGTGTCATCCGGGGACACTTCGGCGTCAGTGTGGCCGGCAAGCGGCGCGGCAAAGGCTCCAGCCGGGAAGCCAGTCCCTATGCCGAATATTGTTCCGGCCTGCGTCTGGTGATCGCCGAAAGCTTCGAGCGCATCTACCGGCAGAACTGCCAGAACCTCGGTCTCTTCACCTCCACGGACTTCGGGCTCATCGAGCGGGTGCGCAGGGGCGAAGCCATCCCGATCCATGAATTCACCGAAGGGCTGGATCCGATCACCGCCGAGATCGTCCGGCGAGGCGGGCTCTTCGCCTTCAACCGGGCCCGGCTAGCCGGGGAGTTCGCTGTGCCAGTGCCCGATCATGGGAAACGACCCATGACCCTGGCCGAGAAGATCCTGGCTCGCAACGCAGTGGTGGACGCGGCTGCAAGCCAAGTGGGTCTCACGTCCGTAAAGGCCGGGGACGGCATCTTCGTGAAGGCCCATTGGCGTTTTTCCCATGAGTACGTCACCCCCATGGCCGCCAGTTTCCTGGCCCAGGCCATGGGCGAGGACGTCAAACTCCGGGAACCCGAGCGCATCTTGGCCTTCCGGGACCACCTGACCTTCCTGGACCAGTCCATGGATGCCGAGAAGAGCCAGAAGGGACTGCTCGAGGTGGCTAGGCGCTTGAAACAGGCCCAGGAGGAATTCTGTAACCGCCACCAGATCCGCCTTCACGGCGAACGCGCGGATGGCAGCAGCGAAGGCATCTGCCACGTCCTCATGGCCGACCGCTATGCCGCCCCGGGCCAGGTGGTCGTGGGCACGGACTCGCACACGCCCCACAGCGGAGCCCTGGGCTGCCTGGCCTTCGGTGTCGGCACCACGGACATCGCCAATGCGTGGATCACGGGCGATGTGCGCGTGACGGTGCCACCGACCTGCCGGATCCGGCTCCTGGGCAGGCTGAAGCCGGGCGTGTACGCCAAGGACGTGATCCTCCACCTCCTGCATCTGCCCTTCATCCACGACGGCGGCGCACTGGGTCACGTCATCGAGTACCAGGGTGAGGCTCTCGCAGATCTTGGCACGGACGAGCGGGCCACCCTCACCAACATGGCCGCGGAAATCGGCGGTTTCTCGGGCATCGCGGCGCCGGACGCTGAGACCAGGCGATTTCTCAAGGAGCGGCGCAATCTCGATATCCAGCTCGAGGACTGGATGATCAGCGATCCGGATGCGGATTATGCGCACACCATCGACGTGGATTGCTCGACCATCGGTCCCATGGTGGCGAAGCCCGGAGACCCGGGAAACGGGCTTTCCCTGGCGTCTCTCCAGGAATCCATCCGTGTCGATTTGGCCTACGCCGGCAGCTGCACGGGAGGAAAACTCGAGGATATCCAGCGGGTCTATGAGGTGGTGGAATGGGCCCGGGAACATGGCCTCCAGGTCCCGCTGCACGTGCAGTTCTTCATCCAGTTCGGCAGCGAGGATGTCCGCGATCACGCCATGAAACAGGGCTGGCTCAAGGCCTTCGAAGAGACCGGTGCCAGGATCCTCGGCCCCGGTTGTGGCGCCTGCATCAACGCTGGACCCGGCGTCTCGCATAAAACAGATCAAGTGACCGTGAGTGCCACCAACCGCAACTTCCCGGGCCGCTCCGGCCCCGGCAAGGTCTGGCTCGCCAGCCCGGAAACCGTTGCTGCCAGCGCCTTTGCGGGTATGCTCACCTCATTCCAGGAACTGAAACGATTGAATCCGGACACCACACGCTAAGCTAGGATTCCACATGGCCTTTACCATCGATTCGGATCGGTTCCTCACCGAACTCATGCAGCTATTCGAGGAAACGTTCGAGACCCACCATGGCATTTTTCTGGACAAAGGGACCTCGCTCCTGGAAACCCTTTCCTCACTCACAGCCAGTCAGGTTTCGAAGCCCATGGGCAATGGCGGAGCAACCATCGCAGCCCATGTGGCTCACGTCGATTTCTATCTCAGCGTAATCGAACACTACTTGTTCTCCCATGAACCGATCAAAGCGGATTGGCGTGGGGTATGGAACACCGTGAGTGCCGTCACTCCTGATGCCTGGACCGAGCAGCTAGCTCAGCTCAAGGCCACCTACCAGCGGGTTTCCGCCAGTCTCCAATCCGTCAACGACTGGAATGACAGCGATCGCCTGAGTGCGGCCATGGCGATGATCGTTCACACAGCGGTGCATCTTGGAGCAATTCGACAGGGCCTGCGCATCCTCAGGCAGAATTCGTAGGGGGTATAATCCAGCGTGAGCGAATGCCAGCGTCCCTCCGTAACTTACCCCCTGCGCGTGCCCATGAAGATCATCGGCCACATGGGGGTGCTGAACCCGGAAGCCATCGCTTCGCTGATCGTTGAACACCTGAAAATTCCCCAGCCGTCCGCGGCCTGGCGTGAATTGTTCCAGTTCGGAGAAAAGCCCAAGGGCGCGTGGATCAGCTACACCTTCTGGATCACCCTGCCGGACGATTACACGGAAAAACCGCTCCGGGAGGCAATCCAGAAGCTCCCGGGCGTGGTGATGCAGCTCTAGACGCGTTCAGCCTGCATCGTTCAGTTGAATCCGCGAAAAAGCGCCCCCGCGCTTACGCGCATGAAAATCTTGCTCGGCGCTCTTTTTGCGATTTTTTGCGCAATTCGGAGTTCCTTCTTTGTTTTCAAACCCTTGAATTGCAGCATCCGGGCTCAGTCCAGGATCGCCACCGCGCGCACGGGTGAGCCATCGCCGTCCTTCAGCTTCAAGGGCAGGCAAGAGAACAGGAACTGCTTCCCCACGAGCGCATCGAGCCCCGTCAGGTTCTCGATGTTGATCATGTTCGCGTCGAAGAATACGTAATGATTCTCGAAGGTGGTGGAGCTCACGGGGTCCACGGAAATGGCGTCGAACCCCACGCCCTTGAGTCCCCGCTGCGCCAGCCACCGGGCCGCGCCCAGTGACAGGACGGGGAAATCGGAGAAATAGGCCTCCTGCCCCCAGAACCGCGACCAGCCGGTATGGAACAGAACAAAGCTGCACCCATCCACCAGGGAGGTCTGGGACAGGAGCAGGCTCTGCTCGATCATCTCCTGGCCCTGGACATCGATCACGCAGGCCTTCCCCACGAAATGGTCCATGCCCAGCTGATCCAGAGTCGCCCCGATGGCCAACATGTGCGAAGGGGCGTCGAGGTGGGTGCCCGTGTGGGAAAACATGGAAATGCGCTTTTCCGCGAAGCCGTCCTTTTCCACGGTGTTGGCTTGTTCAATCTTCGGAGGCTCCGTGCCGGGGTAGGCGGGCATCCCTTCGGCGATGGTGTGGGTGAGATCGATTACGGTCGTCATGCCTTCATGTTACCGGGATCTGAGACGCGATCCTCCGGCCGACATCCAAAGCCTTGGAGGCCATCACAGGCGAGAATGCCTGGATGTGTACTCATGGAGATGACCATGAGCAAACGTTTGGAAAGTGTCCTGGCTCGACTGCTGGAGGGCACGATCGGATACCGGCAGACCGAGATTCTCTTTGAATCCGTCGAGATCACGCCGGAGTTGCTGGAACCTGAAGGGGAAGTAGTGCCCCGGGGCGTCCTCGCCATGGCCATGGACTTGATGCTGTTCGAGGATGTCCTGCAGCGGGTACCCCAAGCCCGGGCCTACGTGGAAGACCAGGTAAAGGCAGGGCGGAAGGTGGTCTACGACCATGGCGCTCTTCGAACAGTGGACACCTCGCTGAGCGTCCTGCCCGCGGGTCATCTGGCTTTCGCGCGGATCCTCGAACCGCTGGGCTACAAGGTCAATGGGGTCTACCCTCTGGACAAGCTGAGCATGACGGGCCACGCCTACGCCCATGAGGACTATCCCGAAACCATCCCCCAGTTCTTCGTGAGCGAGCTGCACCCCGAGCGCTTCAGCCATGCCTTCCAGGAAGCCGTCGCTCGCGTCGTTTCCACCTCCCAGGAACCCTTGCCCCAGTGGGTGTTCCCCATCCTTGATGAACTCAGCGAGATGGGTGAACTGTCCTTCCAGCAGGCGATCCAGTTCCTGCCGTACCTGGTCTCATGCTTCGACCGCCAGCACGAGCCGCCGAAACTTTCCGATTACAAGATTCTGCTCGAGGAAAGCGCCGAGATGGCGTGGATCGCCACGGAGGGAAATGCCTTCAACCACGCCACTGACCGAGTGGCGGATGTGCTGGCTGTTTCCGAGGCTCAGAAGGCGCTGAGGCGGCCCATGAAGAACGAAGTGGAGCGTTCCTCCTCGGGCCGCATCATGCAGACCGCCTTCCTCGCCGCTGCGGTGGACCGAGAATTCATCGATGACGCCGGAGAACTGGTCGCCCGCACGGTGCCCGGATCCTTCTTCGAGTTCATTACCCGCAAGCAGGAAGCGGATGGAAAGCTGGACCTGCATTTCGACGCCGGGAATGCCCAGGCCATCTTCAAGATGACCGCCACGGAATGGTGCTGATCTAGCCTTGATCGCCTGAATTCCAAGAACCATCAAACGAGCACTTGCGGCTGAGGCCATCCGGCTGCACTATCCATGTCATCGGCAATCAGGCGGAGACATGGCATCGGCGAACCATCAGTCTGGCAACCCTGCGGATTCCTGGGCAATCCTCTCGGGCATGGCGGAAGAGGACTTCCCCAACGCCACTCAGTTCTTCAGCCGGGGTCTGGGTATCCTCGTCCAGCAGCTGAACATCGATCGCGCCGCCATGACGCGGGTGACCAGCAATGGCCTGGAAACCTGCTGGTGGGCCCTGAGCGAAAAGGTCGGCCCCGAGGACGCCATCCATGAGACCGACGAATTCTTCGGTCCCCGCATCATGGATGCCCCCGATGTGACCCTGTCGGTGCCCGATCTCCTGACCGACAAGGAACTGGCGGCGCATCCCAGCGCGCGCCGGCTGGGCATCCGGATGTATCACGGGATACCCATGCGATCCTCCGGCAAATGCATCGGCATCCTGTCGCTGCAGAGCATGGAACCGCGTAATTTCTCTCCCGAGGAAACAGCCTTCGTGAGGGTCATGGCCCTGCTGTTCTCCCGCACCCTCGAAACCGAGACCCTGCGGGATGATCTGCAGGCCACACGCAATGTACTGGATCTCACCGCCGCAGTCGTGGAAGACCACTCTCTGGAAAGCCAGGCCACGCGCCTGCCCAACCGGCGCTATCTGGAAATCTGGCTGAAGGCCCATCTCTACCTGGCCCAGCGCCGGGGCGAGCCCATGAGCGTCGCCTACTGGACCCTGTCCCTGGACATGCCCGCCAAGCAGAACCTCAGAGATATCGCCGCCGCTCTGCGCGGCGAGGATCTACTGGTGGATCTGGGGGGCGAGGAGTTCGTGCTGCTGCTGCCCCACACCGGCATCGAAGGGGCCCAGGTGCTCCTGGAGAGGATCCGCACCGTCCTCGGACCCATCCCCATGGGCGCCACCCTCTGGCAGCCCCTTCATCCCGTGGACGCTGATGATCTAACCATCCAGCAGGCCCTCCTCCGTGCCTCGGAGGCAAGGTCGTACAGCGAGGAGACCGGCGTGGAGGGAGTAGGCGAAGTTCAGTGGATGCTCCTTGAGATGGAGTCGGAAGAAAACGAGAATCTTTCATGACACCGCAGGTATTCGGTTAAACTGGGTCCAAACCTCGGGGACACGAAAATGGTTCTCTTCAACCATGCCGCCCACCAGATGGCGGCCAAGATTGTCTATTACGGACCCGGACTCTGCGGGAAGACCACCAATCTGAGTTCCATCTACGGGAAGACCTCCTCCAAGGCCCGGGGCGAGATGGTTTCCCTCAACACCGATACCGACCGCACCTTGTTCTTCGACCTGCTGCCCATGGACATGGGCATGATCTGGGGCTTCCGGACCAAGCTGCAGCTCTACACCGTGCCCGGCCAGGTGTTCTACAACTCCACGCGCAAGCTGGTGCTGAAGGGCGCTGATGGCGTCGTGTTCGTTGCCGATAGCCAGGCCCAGATGCTGGAGGCGAACCGCGAGAGTCTCAGAAACCTGGCGGCGAACCTGGAAGAGCTGGGCATGGACATCCGCACCATTCCATTGGTCTTCCAGTGGAACAAGCGGGATCTCAGCAATCTCGTGCCCGTGGAAGAACTCGAACAAGAACTGAATCCCAAACATCTCCCCAGCTTCTGCAGCGTGGCCAGCGCAGGAACCGGCGTGTTCGAGACCTTGAAGGGCATCGCCCGGCAGACCCTGATGCACGTCAAGGAACGCCACTTCACCAGCGCCGGCGCACCGGTCGAGGAACCCGAACCCAAGCCAGAACCCATTCCGGTGCCGCCGAAGAAAACGGTGCCCGAAATGAAACCGGCCTTGCGCGGCAAGCTTTCCATCCAGGCTCCTCACAAGCCCATGGTCAGCGTGCCCGCGCCCAGGATCCGGCCGGTTCCACCACCCGTTAAACCGAACATTGCAGTCCTGAAGGTCACCGTAGTGCCGCCCCATGTGGCCGCTCGCCTGCCTCATCCCGCCGTGGACGCGGGACGTCTGCCCCGGAATCCGGCCGTCGTGCAAAAGATCCTGAACACCATCGACTCTGAATCCACGGCGGTGTGAAACCAGAGTGGTAGGTACTACACTGGGTGCATGAGCCCGAAGACCCTGAGAGCCATCATGTCCGCCCTTCGCAAGCCGGAAGAGGGCTGCCCCTGGGATCTCAAGCAGGATCACCAGAGCCTCGAGCGCTATCTGCGGGAGGAAGCAGCCGAGGTGCTGGATGCCCTGGCGGCGCTGATCCCAGGCGACAAGGAAAAGGAACGGCACCTGCGGGAGGAGCTGGGGGATCTCTGGCTCCAGGTGCTCTTCCACGCGCAGCTGGCCCAGGAGCGAGGCGCCTGGGACATCCACGATGTGGAGCACGATATCGTCGCCAAGCTGGTGCGACGGCACCCCCATGTCTTCGCCGACATCGATGTGGAGGATGCCGACGAAGTGCTTGTCAACTGGGCCGCCATCAAGAAGACGGAAAAGGCCGAACTGGGCCACGACACCGATCCGCGGCTGCTGGACGGCATCGCCAAGAGCCTGTCGCCCCTGGACGAGGCCATGGAGATCGGCAAGCGCTGCGCCAAGGTGGGTTTCGAGTGGCCGGATCTGGAAGGCGTCCTGGAAAAGGTACGGGAGGAGATCTCGGAACTCCAGGCGGAAAGCGAGCCCCAGCGCGTGGAGGACGAATTCGGTGATGTGCTCTTCAGCCTGGTTCAGTGGGCGAGAAAGAAGGGCGTGGACCCCGATCGCGCCTTGAGGCGCCAGCTTCAGCGCTTCAAATCGCGCTTCGAGAAGGTCGAGGATTTTGCCCTTGCCAACGGCGGCTGGGAGAAGCAGGTTCTGGATGACCTGGAGGCCGCCTGGCAGGCGGCCAAGAAGAGGACTCCATGAGCGTCATTCCCTTCTTCATCGTCACCCTCACGCATGCCACGTGGGAGGAGGCCCTGGAGTGCTTCAAGCGCTTGCCCGCCGAAGCGATCCCGGAACTACGCCTGGATCTCTATCCGGAAGGTGATCTCGAGGAGATGATCCACAGCCTGAGGCGTTATTGCGTCGTGACCCTGCGCCGCGCCAGCGAAGGCGGCCGCTGGAAAGGGACGGAGGAAGAGCGCATGGAGCGGCTCGTGCTCGCCGCGCAGTCCCGCCCCGCCTGGATCGATCTGGAATGGGACGCACACATACCCGACGCCCTCCGTAACCAGCGTTCCCACATCCGTCTCATCAGGTCCGTGCATGTGGCTCCGGGCGTCTTCGACCTGGAGGAGCGCCTGAAGGAGCTTCCGGAAGGGGACGCCTACAAATGGGTGGGCCACGCGCAGCAACTCTCCGATAACGCGAAGGTGAAGCCAGCCCTGGCCTGGGCGAGGGATCACGGCATTTCGCTTTCAGCCTTCTTCCAGGGTGCCAAGGGTGTCGCCAGCCGCTGCATGCAGTGCGCCTGGGGAGGCTCCTTCACCTATGCATGCCCCGACAATGGCCCGGCTGCGGCACCAGGCCAGATTCCCATCTCGAGCATGCGGTCCTGGCGGCTCCACAAATTGAATCGCTCCCACGGACTCTGCGGCGTGCTGGGCTCGCCAGTGCTGCACTCGAAGGGCCCAGCCTTTCACAACCAGCGGTTCCAGGCGGGCTTCAAGGACCTCATCTACCTGCCCCTTGAATGCGAAAGCGCGCCTGAGGCGGCGGAATCACTGAAGAAACTATCGATCCTCGGAGCCAGCCTGACGGCTCCCTTGAAGGAAACGCTCCCGCCCCTCCTGGGACTCCAGGGTCCCTTGAACACCATCTGGCACCGCGCTCCAGGCGAGCCCTGGCAGAGCGCCAACACCGATTCCCTCGCCATCGGCGAGGCCATTCGCAAACTTCCTGCAGGTCCCGTGCTGCTGCTGGGCGATGGGGGTGCGGCGCAAACGACCCTCCAGGTGCTGGAACAGCAGCGGCGCACGTGCATCCAGGTCTCCCGGCACCGCCTGAAGATCCCCGTTCAGATCGCCCACGCCGCGCCAGTCGGCGTCATCCAGGCCACGACGCTAGGCATGAATCCCGAAGATCCCATGCCCTTCCCCGAACTCCTCGAGGCGGCCAAGCCCACGCTGAAATGGGCGGTGGAGTGGATCTACAAGGAGGACACGGCCTTCGCCCAATGGGCCCGGACCTCGGGTTTGATGTTGGTGGACGGAGGCACCCTCTTCGAAAGCCAAGCCACGGCTCAATCGAAGTCCTTCATCGGCGGATGCGGCGAATGAAGCAGGCTGTGGTCGAATGAATCTCGAACAAGACCTTTCCCACTGGCCAACACTACTGCCGAAGGCCTGGCTACAGGAACCGCCTTGGCGCATCGTCGGCGATCTGAGCGAACGCCTCGAAGCCCTTCTCATCCTTCCCGGACCCGATTGGATCCTGGAGGGCATGCTGTTGCGCCACCGCTCTGCAGCCCTTCACGCGAGTGCCGTCCTGGAAGGCCCCGTGATCCTATGCCCCGGCGCTTCCGTCGCAGTTCATGCCTGCCTGCGTGGCGGCGTCTTTCTGGACGAGGGCGTGCGGATCGGCCCGTCCTGCGAAATCAAATCGACCCTCGTGCTGAGGAATTCCGCGATCGCCCATTTGAACTATGTGGGCAACAGCCTTGTGGGGCCGAGGTCAACATCGAGGCAGGCGCGGTGCTGGCCAATCATTTCAATGAGCGGACCGACAAACGGATCATGGTCGTGGTCGATCAATGCATCCACGAAACCGGCACGCTCAAGTTCGGCGCCTTCGTGGGCGATAGGAGCCGCATTGGTGCGAATGCAGTCACGACCCCGGGCACCTGGCTGCCTCGGGGCACCATAGTTCCGCGCCTGGGCCTAGTCGATCAAGTGGCCGAGAGGTCGCGGCTTGCGCGCCTCGCGGGCAGAATGGAAGTCTAGAAACGAGGATTCACGAATGTCTCCAGATATGAAACGCCTTTTGGATGCAGCACTGCCCCACGGCGTGGAATGGGCGGGTCTCCGCCGGGTCCGCACCGCGGCTAGGGGCTACCGGGCCAAGGATGGCGAGTTTGATATGGCCTTCGATTACATCGACGAGGGCTACATGATCGAAGTCCTGCACCAGGGTCAATTCGGATACGCTGCGCTGGCTTCCATGAATCCCGGCCATCTCCGTGAAGCGGCAAAACGCGCGCTGCGCCTGGCGATGGCAGCGGCTCCCCGCGCGATTTTCCGTTTCAGCCAGGATGTGCGGCCTCCCACCGTCACGCGCTACCAATCCCCCCGCCACCTTCACGCGGATGTGGGAGCGGACCTGCTGGTGCGGCATGCCGTCGAATGGACCGAGGCCATGCAGATCTCGGACCGGATCGTGCAAGCGGCCGCGGAGATCGAGGTGCGGGATATTGAGACCGAGATCGTCTCGACCTCCAGCGCATCCATCGAGCAGCATCTGCGTGTGGTCGGCATGGGCATCCAGGCCATCGCCCAGGACGGGGGTTGCACGCAGCGGCGCTCCGCCAACGGTCCCCGGGGCCGCGTCAACCAGGGAGGCTGGGAGATCCTGGACCTGGAACACGGCAAAGAGAGCGCCCAACGCATCGCAGAACAAGCCTTGGAACTCCTTTCGGCGCCGGAATGCCCGGCCATGACCGCGGATCTCGTGCTCGCCCCGGATCAGATGATGCTGCAGATCCACGAGTCCGTGGGCCATCCCCTGGAACTGGACCGCATCCTCGGCGACGAGCGGAACTACGCGGGCTCCACCTTCGTGAAGCTCGAGGATATTGGCACCCTGCGCTACGGGTCCGAGCTCATGAACATCACCTTCGACCCCACCATTCCCAGCGAAGCGGCTTCGTACGGCGCGGATGACATCGGCCATCCCGCCATCAAGGAATTCCTGATCAAGGACGGCATCCTGGTGCGGGCGCTGGGTTCTCTGGAAAGCCAGCAACGTTCTGGAAAACCCGGCGTGGCCAACCAGCGGGCCCAGGGCTGGTTCCGTGCCCCCATCGACCGCATGGCCAACCTCAATCTCGAACCCGGAAAGGATCGGTTCGAGGACATCCTCGCTGCCGTGGAGAAGGGCGTTTTCATGGAATCCAACCGCTCCTGGTCCATCGACGACTACCGGAACAAGTTCCAGTTCGGCTGTGAATACGCCCGTCTCATTGAAGGCGGCAAACTCGGAGCGGTCGTCCGGAACCCCAACTACCGCGGCATCTCCGCCACCTTCTGGCGCAACCTCTTCAAGGTCGGCGAAGCCTCGACCTTCGGCGTTTTCGGAACGCCCAACTGCGGGAAAGGCGAGCCCAACCAGGTCATCACCGTGGGTCACGCCAGTCCCGTCTGTGGTTTCCGCAACGTGGAGATCTTTGGAGGTGAGGCATGAACAGCGCGAAGGATCTTGAATTCTGCTTCCAGAAAACCTGCGATCTGCTCCTGGGCGAACTGCTGGCTGGCGAAGCCCTGGCCCTGGATTTCTCGGGCGAGATCAGCGATTTCATGCGCTTCAATCACGGCCAGGTGCGGCAGATCGGGTCCGTGCAGCGTGCGGAAAGCTCCCTCACCTACTTCCGGGATCAGCGCACCATCACCTCTTCCTTCGAATTGACCGGCGTCGAGGCGAAGGATATCGAGTACGCTGCAAACGCTCTGACCTTGGTCCGGCGGGAAGCCTCCCTGCTCCCGGAGGATCCCTACCAGACCCTGCCGGCCACTGGCGGGTCCTCGCGGAATGTTTTCTCCGGCCGCCTGCTGGAACCGGAACAGATTCCGGACGAGATCCTTGGCCCAGGCGAAATCCTGAGGGAAGCGGGCGCGGACTTCGTGGGTCTCTTCTCCCAGGGTGCCATCTGCCGGGGAACGGCCACCAGCGCCGGCGCACGACACTGGTTCGCCACCGAGAATTTCGTGGTGGATTACTCCGCCTACCTGCCCAGCGGTAAAGCGGTGAAGTCGGTTCACGCTGGCACCGAGTGGGATACCGTGGCCTATGCCAGCCGGCTTGCATCGATCATTCCCCACCTAACGGCCCTGGCTCAACCCGCGCGGACGCTCCCGCCAGGGGAATACCGGGTCTACATCACCCCCGACGCGCTCTACGAATTCGTGCCCTTCTTCTCCTGGAACGGTCTGGGCGAGCGCTGTATGCGCGAAGGGGAGAGTTCGTACCTCGCCTTGCGCGATGGCCGGAAAAGCATGTCACCTGCCTTTCATTTGACCCAGGATTTCAGTCTGGGCCTTGAGCCCCGCTTCAATGAACTCGGCGAAGTGGCCGCGGAGAAGCTGGTGCTCATCGAGGGCGGGAAGCTCGTCAACACGCTGGTGTCCGCACGGTCCAACAAGCAGTACGGTGTGCCTTCCAACGCAGCCCCCGAAAGCGAAGACGTGCGGTGTCCTGCCATCGGCGCGGGCCAGTTGGATGCGGAGAACGCACTGACCCTGCTCGGCACCGGCATCTACATCTCGAACCTCCACTACCTCAACTGGAGCGACAACGACTCGGGCCGCATCACGGGCATGACGCGCTTCGCCTGCTTCTGGGTGGAAGAAGGAAAAATCGTGGCACCCATCCAGGACATGCGCTTCGACGAGAGCATCTACCACCTGTTCGGCGACAAGCTTCTTGGGCTAACGCGGCAACGTTCGCTGGTGCCGGAGACCGGCAGCTACGGGCTGCGTTCCCTGGGCGGAGCGCTGCTCCCGGGCCTTCTCGTGGACCGGTTCCCCTTCACGCTGTGATGAAGGAAGCGGACCTGAAGCGGTACCTCATCGAGCTGGCGGTCGAAGGCTTCGAGCTGGCGGACGCTGGAGACGCCTTCGCGCTCCTGGACGAGCATTTGGAGTCCCTGGGTTCCCTCGATCCCGAGCTGAGGGATTCCCTCTTCTACGAGGCTGCCGACGCCTGGATCACCGGTGGTCTCTTGGATCCGGACCAGCTCACCCGCCTGGCCATGCGGCTGGAGTCAGAGGATTTCCTCTTCAAGGGCATAGGCCCAATCGAGGGGAACGACGTCTTCCGGCGGACCTTCTCGCTGCTGGTCCTCGATTCAATCGTGCGCCGCTCCAATGCCGCGGGCCTGCCTGACGTGCACCTGCCCGAATCCATCGCTGCAGCCATGGAGCGCTACGTGCGCGAGGAGCGGGATCTGCGCGGCTACGTGATCCCCTACGGCTGGGCCCATGCCCCTGCGCACGGCGCCGATGTCCTGCGCTCCCTCATGGCGGCGCCCATGCGGGAGGGCTGGAGTTCCCGCATCCTGGCGATGGTGCAGGAGCTGCTGTTGAAGAGCGGAAGCGTATATGCCCACCAGGAGGATCGGCGCTTCGCTCGCGTGCTCCTGGCACACGTCCGGTG
>DCFP01000084.1:0-1377 GCA_002319925.1 Holophagaceae bacterium UBA1801
CATCGCCTCCATGCTGCTTTCGGTGGTGGTAGCCCTGATCCTCACTCCCGTGCTCTGCGCCAGTCTTCTCAAGCCCGTAGCCAAGGGCCACGAGGCCGCGGAGACGGGCTTCCGGCTGCTGAGGCCCTTCTTCCTCTGGTTCGATCGGACCTTCTACCGGGCGCGGGATCTCTATCTGGGTTGGGTGAGCAGGATCCTCGGACGAAAGGCGCGCTTCGCGGTGATCTTCCTGCTGATCGTGGGCGGCATGGCCTTCCTCTACCGCCGGATGCCCACGGGCTACCTGCCTGAAGAGGACCAGGGCACCATCATGGGGATGGTCCAGCTTCCCGTGGGTTCTACCCTCGAGCAGACCAGCATGATCATGGACCAGGTCCGCCAGCACTTTGTGGTGGATCAGAAGGAGGCCGTGGAGGCCATCATGACCGGCTCTGGGGTGGGTTTCGCAGGCCGGGGCCAGAACCAGGGCATGTTCTACGTGAAGTTGCGGGACTGGGATCTGCGCAACAAGCCCGGTTTGCGGGCGAAGGAGGTCGCCTCCAAGGCCATGCAGGCCTTCGCGGGCATCCGAAATGCCGTGGTCTTCGCCTTCCCGCCGCCTCCCGTCACTGAATTGGGCAACGCCACGGGCTTCGATTTCATGCTGCAGGACCGGGGCGATCTCGGCCACGACCAGCTCGAGGCGGCCCAGGGCCAGCTCCTCGGCATGGCGGCCAAGGATCCCCGCCTGGCGCGGGTGAGACCCAACGGCATGGCCGACGTCCCCCAGTACAAGGTGGACATCGATTGGGAGAAAGCCGGAGCATTGGGCCTCTCGCCCACGCAGATCAACAGCTACCTTTCCACGACCTTCGGCAGTGCGTACCTCGGCAACTTCATCCAGGGCGAACGGGTCAAGCGAGTCTACGCCCAGGCGGACGCTCCTTTCCGCCAGACGCCCGAGGACCTCAACCATCTCTACCTGCGTAGCGGCACCGGCAACCTCGTGCCCCTCTCGGCCATCGCCTCGGGCCGCTGGGTCTATGGTTCCCCGCGGCTGGAACGCTACAACAGTTTTCCGGCCCTGAATATTCAGGGCGAGCCTGCTCCCGGCTACAGCTCGGGAGACGCCATGCAGGCCATGGAGGAAATGGTTCAGAAGCTGCCC
This sequence comes from Holophagaceae bacterium UBA1801, assembly GCA_002319925.1. Taxonomy (GTDB): domain Bacteria; phylum Acidobacteriota; class Holophagae; order Holophagales; family Holophagaceae; genus UBA1801. The sequence continues at coordinate 1,148 of DCFP01000084.1, forward strand.
CGGGGCATCGCCTCGGAATGGACGGGCCTTTCCTACCAGCAGCGCATGTCCGAATCCCAGACGGGGCTCCTCTACTCCTTTTCCGTCCTGGTGATCTTCCTCGTGCTGGCCGCGCTCTACGAGAGCTGGACTATTCCCATCACCATCCTGCTGGTGTTGCCCTTGGGCGCCATCGGGGGCGTTCTCGCCTCTTCCTTGCGCGGCATGCCCAACGATGTCTACTTCCAGAT
>DCFP01000084.1:1648-11703 GCA_002319925.1 Holophagaceae bacterium UBA1801
GATGTCTACTTCCAGATCGGGCTGCTCACCGTGCTGGGCCTGACGACCAAGAACGCCATCCTCATCACGCAGTTCGCCAAGATCCGCATGGAGCAGGGCATGGGGCTGGTCGAGGCCACCATGGAAGCGGCCAAGCTCCGATTGCGTCCCATTCTGATGACGTCCATGGCCTTCGGCTTCGGCGTGCTGCCCCTGGCCTTGGCCCGCGGCGCGGGGGCCGGGGCGCAGCAGGCCATCGGCACCAGCGTGCTGGGGGGCATGATCACGGCCACGTTCCTGGCCATCCTCTTCATCCCGCTGTTCTTCGTGGCCGTGGTCAATGTTTTCGGGCGATCCCGCACGGCCAAGACCGTGCAGGATTCAGGGCCCTCCGATTCTCCGGCCGTGGAGGGATGACATGGAACTCAGACCGCTGATTCCGCTCTGCCTCCTGTTCTGCGCCGGATGCAATCTGGCCCCCACCTATTCGCGTCCGGGCTCTCCCGTCCCGGAAACGTGGCCTGCCGGAGGCGCGCAAGCGGGTCCACCATCAACGCCGGACATGAAGTGGGTGGACTACTTCACGAATCCGGACATGCGTTCCGTCATCCAGCTCGCACTCGACCACAACCGGGACCTGAAAATCGCGGCCCTGGATGTGGAAAAGGCTCAGGCCCTCTACCGGATCCAGCGCTCGGGGCTCTTCCCCGATATTGGCGTGATGGCCAGCGGCCAGAAGTCCCGGACCCCGGAAAAAATGGCCACCAATGGGGTCGCGACGATCAAGGAGCAGGACACCGTCGAGGTCGGTGTTCTTTCCTGGGAGCTGGATTTCTTCGGCCGTCTCCGCAACCTCAAGGACGCCGCGCTGAACCAGTACATGGCTACGGAGCAGGCCCAGGCAGCCGTCCGGATCTCGCTGATGGCGGCCGTGGCGCAGAGCTATCTTCTGTACGCCGCGGATGCGGAGAATCTCCGATTGGCCCAGGCGACCCTTGAGACTCAACAAGCCTATTTCGATCTGATCACCAAGATCCGAGAAGCGGGGATCGCTTCGGATCTGGATCTCCGGCAAGCCCAAAGCCAGGTTGACGCAGCCAGGATCGATGTCGCAAAATTCCGTGGTCTGGTGGCCGTGGACCGGGATGCCTTGGATCTGCTCGCCGGAACGCAGGTTCCCGACGAGCTGCTGCCCAACGGATTCGATGCCATCGAAGGGCTGAAGGACGTTTCTCCGGGGCTTCCTTCCGATGTGCTTCTGCAGCGCCCTGACATCCTGATGTCGGAGTACCAGCTCAAGGCCACCTACGCGGACATCGGCGCGGCTCGCGCGGCCTTTTTCCCGCGCGTGACGCTGACGGCCGGGATAGGCACCATGAGTCCAGATTTCGAGGACCTCTTCTCCTCGGGAACCCGAACTTGGAGTTTCGCCCCCCAGATCCTCGCGCCCATCTTCACCGGCGGTTCCCTGAGGGCGAACGTGAAGGCGGCCGAAGCCGATCGGGACATCGCGATCGCGAAATACGAAAAAGCGATTCAGGCGTCTTTCCGGGAAGTCAGCGATGGACTCATCCAACGGAAATCCCTATTCGATCAGTTGGAGGCTCAACGAAGTCTGGTGAACGATCTGAGTGAGACTCAAAGGCTCTCCGTTGCCAGATACGAAGCCGGCCTGGACAGCTATCTAGGTGTGCTGGTGGCCCAGCGCTCGCTGTACGCGGCCCAGCAGGGCCTGACGGCCATGCGCTTCGCCTTCCAAGCCAATCAAATCATGCTCTATAAAGCCCTGGGGGGACAGATGTGATTGACGCGGGTTCCTCGGATTTCCGGGCTCCATCCCGAAATTACCGTGGTGCTTGAACCAACTCTCCGCCGTGGTTCTGAAAAGAAAATTCGAGTGAGGCGAAAAAACGTCTTGCCATGGATTTTGATGTCACTAAAATTTTAGCAGCACTAAAAATCGACATTCTTCCAAAAGCGCCTGTTTCCTAAGGCTGGCGGAGCTTCATCCAAGGACGGCCCATGATCGACAAGAAGGTCAACAAGCGGGTGGGGGAGGGGATTCGCGCGATCCGGAGAGCGAAAGGCATGACCCTGCAGCAGGTGGCGGCCCAGAGCGGGTTGTCGGTGGGCTTCATGTCCCAGATCGAGCGCAACCTCACCGGCATCACGCTGTCTTCCCTGGTGAACGTAGCCAAGGCGCTGGGTGTGCCCCTCAGCGACCTGGTGACCCAGCCCGAGCAGACCGGCCTGGATTCCCATCAGGGCAAGCGCAAGGTCTACAGCGTCGAGCAGGTCAGCCTCCGCTATGAGCGACTGTCCACGGTGTTTCCCGGCAGCTGCATGCATGCGGTGAAGATCACCGTCCCCGCTGGCTTCACGTCGGAGTCCGTGTCCCACGCGGGTGAGGAGTTGATCTTCATGCTCACCGGCCAGCTCGAATACATCGTGAAGGAGAAAACCTACACGCTGGGTCCCGGAGACTCGCTGCACTTCGACGCTGCCTGTTCGCACCGCTTCTCCAACATCGGCAAGGGCGCGGCCGAAGTTTTGTGGGCCGGGACGCTGCCGCTCTTCGAGGAGGCCTCGAAGCCCGGCAAGGCGGAGCACGGAGACCCGGTGCAGCTGTTCGGATCCAAGTATCACAAGGGGAAATCGGATGTCAGAAAACGTGAACGGGCTTGAATTCATTCGTGTGGGGGAAGTGTTCTCCCACTTGATTCCGCACCGGCTCTACACGGTGACGTGGATCCTGCCGGGTGGAACGCAGGTGGAGCGCATCCACAGCAGCGATCCCGTCGCGTATCCGCTGGGCGGGCGCAAGCCCGTGGGCACGGACGCCTGGAGCGAGCAGGTCATTGGCAGGCGACTATGCTTTTTCGCCAACGAGCCATCCGGATTCCAGCCCTACTTCGCCGACCATGATTTCATCGTCTCCCTGGGGCTCGGCGCAGTCATCAACGTGCCGGTGGTGGACGGGGCGCGGTTGTACGGAACACTCAACTTCCTGGATCGCGCTGGAACCTATCAGCGCGACGTATTGCCGAGCTGCCTGGAGCTGGCCGCTCTCGCAGTTCCCGCTTTCCGGGCCCACGAGGCCCGGCATGGATGACCGCGCTGCGGGTGGCGCCGCGGCTGGGCGAAAAGAGCCAAGGAGGCAACAAATCAAACCCAAACGAGGAGGGTGCAACATGCTGACACGTCGCTTTTCGCTGGCGCTGGCCCTGGCGGGCAGCCTGGCCTTCGCCGCCACTCCCAAGGACACACTGGTGGTGGCCAAGAACATCGAGGACATCGTCGGGCTCGACCCGGCGGAGGCCTTTGAATTCTCCAGCGCCGAGATCGTCAACAACGTCTACCAGAATCTGGTGCAGTACGATCCTGCCAATCCCAATCATCTGCTGCCGGGCCTGGCCACGGCCTGGACTATCGCGCCCGATGGGAAGTCCATCGAGTTCCAGCTCAATCCCAAGGCGGTCTTCGCATCAGGAAATCCCGTGCGTCCCGAGGATGTCATCTTCTCCTTCAGCCGCGTGGTGAAGCTCAACAAGGCCCCTGCGTTCATCCTCACGCAGCTGGGCTGGACCAACGACAACATCGGCCAGATGGTGCAGAAGACCGGCCCGAACCGCATCAAGGTGGCCTGGCCCGGGGATTTCGGCGCGGCCTTCGCCATGAACCTGCTGGCCGCGCGGCCCGGTTCCATCGTGGACGAGAAGACCGTGCTCGCGCACCAGGCCAACAACGACCTGGGCAACGCGTGGCTGAACCAGAACTCCGCAGGCAGTGGACCTTTCAAGCTGAAGCTCTACAAACCCAAGGAAGTGCTGGTGCTGGAAGCGAATCCGACCTCGCCCAAGGGCGCGCCCCTGCTCAAGTCCGTGCTCGTCAAGAACGTCTCCGAACCCGCCACTCAGCGCCTTCTCATCGAGAACGGCGACGCCGATATCGCGCGGGACCTGGAATCGGATCAGATCGATGCGCTGAAGGCTAACAAGGACGTGACTGTGAAAACCTATCCCCAGGCCACGGTGCACTTCCTGAGCCTGAACCAGAAATCGTCGAAGCTGCAGAGTCCAGCCGTGTGGGAAGCCATGCGCTACCTCATCGACTACGAAGGGATCTCCAGCAAGTTGTTCAAGGGCCAGATGAAGGTGCATCAGGGCTTCCTGCCCGACGGCTTCCCGGGGGCTCTCAACGAATCGCCGTACACGTTCAACCCCGAGAAGGCCAAGGGGATTCTGACCAAGGCGGGCATCAAGAACCTCGAGATCAACCTGGACTTGATCAACACGCCGCGTTTCATGGACATGGCGCAGGCCATGCAGGCCAACATGGCGAAGGCGGGCGTGAAACTCAATCTGCTGCCCGGCACCGGCAGCCAAGTGATCACGCGCTACCGCGCGCGCCAGCACGAGGCGATGCTGCTCTACTGGGGACCCGATTTCTTTGATCCCCACGCCAATGCCCAGGCCTTTGCCTACAACGTGGACAACAGCGATGGCAACTACCAGAGCACGACCACGTGGCGCAACAGCTGGCTGGTGCCCGAGCTTTCGGCCCAGACCACGGCGGCGCTGAAGGAGAAGGACGCCAAGAAGCGCGCCTCGATGTACATCGACATCCAGCGCAAGGTCCAGCGCAACTCGCCGATCATCGTGACCTTCCAGGAGCTGAGCCAGGTGGCGCTGCGCAGTAACGTCAAGGGTTACGTGAACGGCCTGACGACGGATCTCGTGTTCTACAATCAGGTCTCCAAGTAGCCATGTGGAGCCGCACATGAAGCGATGGGGGCGCGCGCAGAGGCTGGTGCACGGATGCGCCAGGGCAGTCCTGACCTTGGCCTTGACCATCGTCGGGCTGCTGCTGGTGACCTTCCTGATCCAGCGCGCCGCACCCATCGATCCTGTGCTCCGGGTCGTGGGCGATCACGCTTCGCCCGAAGCTTATAAAGCTGCGAAACACGAACTGGGTCTGGACCGGCCGCTGTACGTGCAGTTCGGCCGCTACCTCGGTGATGTGGCAAAGGGCAATCTCGGCAAGTCCACCAGCACGGGCCGCGCGGTTTCGGAAGACTTGCGGGAGTACTTTCCCGCGACACTGGAACTCTCCACGGTGGCCATCGTGCTGGGTGTACTGCTGGGCATTCCACTGGGCCTCTGGGCCGCCCACCAGCACGACCGCTGGGTCGATCAGCTCGTGCGGGTGATCTCGCTCTTCGGTTACTCGGTGCCCGTCTTCTGGCTGGGACTCATGGGTCTGCTGTTGTTCTACGCAAAGCTTCATTGGGTGGCAGGCCCCGGGCGCATCGATGATGTCTGGCAATACACGCTGCAGGCACACTCGCACCTGCTGCTGATAGACACGGCGATGGACCATGAGTGGGCGGCCATGCGCAATGCCATCGCGCATCTCGCGCTTCCCGCTGCGCTGCTGGCCTACTTCTCCACGGCCTACATCGCGCGCATGACGCGGGCCTTCGCACTCGAGGAGCTGGGTAAGGAATACGTGCTGACGGCTCGTGTGAAGGGCGCCAACGAGGCGCGCATTTTGTGGCGCCACGTGCTGCCCAACGTCGCCGCGCCGCTGGTGACGGTGATCTCCCTTTCCTACGTCACTTTGCTGGAAGGTGCCGTGCTGACGGAAAGCGTGTTCTCCTGGCCCGGCATCGGCCTCTACATCACCAACGCGCTCTTCTCCGCGGATCTGGCGGCGGTGCTGGGCGGCACGCTGCTGATCGGGTTCTGCTTCGTCGGATTGAACACACTATCCGACCAGATCGGCTACTGGCTGGATCCGAGGGTGCGATGACGCTGCATGCCTGGTTGATCGACGATGCCCCAGCTTCGGCCTGGCAGGCCCAGTGCGGCGGCTACTACCGCGGCCTGCGGCGGGCCATGCGCAGTCCCTCCACGGTCTTCGGCATCGTCTCCGTGCTCGGCATCGTCCTGATCGCCCTGCTGGCGCCGTGGTTAGGTCGTGTGGATCCCAACGCCCAGGACATCCTGGCGCGCCTCCAGCCGGCTTCCGCTCAGCACTGGCTGGGGACGGATCAGTTGGGGCGCGATCTCTGGTCCAGGCTGATCTTCGGCACAAGGCCGACGCTGCTGATCGTGGTGCTCGTGGCGTTGCTCTCCGCGCCCATGGGCCTCGTGGTGGGGATCTGCTCCGGGTATTTCGGCGGCTGGGTCAGCGCCGTTCTGATGCGTATCACCGATGTCTTCATGGCCTTCCCGCGCCTGGTGCTGGCGCTGGCCTTCGTGGCGGTGCTGGGCCCTGGCATCGTGAACGCCGTGCTGGCCATCACGATCACGGCGTGGCCGCCGTACGCGCGCCTGGCGCGAACGGAAACGCTGGCCATCCGCAACAGCGAGTTCATCCATGCGGCCCGCGTCGCGGGGATTCCCACCTGGCGAATTCTGTTGGGGCATGTGCTGCCCCTGTGCATTCCCTCCACCGTCATCCGCGTCACCCTGGACATGGCGGGCGTGATCCTCACGGCTGCCGGTCTGGGTTTCCTGGGCCTGGGTGCGCAACCGCCGCTGGCGGAGTGGGGTGCCATGGTGGCCGCGGGCCGGCAGTTCATTTTTGATCAGTGGTGGGTGGCCGCGGTTCCCGGTGCGGCGATCCTCCTGGGCAGCCTAGCCTTCAATCTGCTGGGCGACGGCCTGCGGGACGTGCTGGATCCGAAAAATGCCTGAGCTCATCGTCGAAAATCTCTGCGTGCGCTTTCCCTCCTGGCAGGGCGAGCTCACCGTGGTGAACCAGGTCAGTTTCCAGCTGGGATCGGAACGCCTGGGCATCGTGGGGGAATCCGGCTCCGGTAAATCCATGACTGCCCGGGCCGTGCTTGGACTGGTGCGACCGCCGGGAAAGGTGCAGGCGGACCGAATGCGTTTCGACGGCATCGACCTCGAACGAATGGATGCGCGGGGCTGGCGCTCCATCCGCGGGCGGCGCGTGGGCATGATCATGCAGGATCCCAAGTATTCGCTGAACCCCGTACAGCGCGTCATGGACCAGATCGCCGAGATTGCCATGCTCCACTCCGACATGGGCAAACGCAAGACTCGCGAGCGGGTGCTGGAGATGCTCAGCGAGGTGGGCGTCGAGGATCCCGCGCGCGTGGCCAACTGCTATCCGCACCAGTTGTCGGGCGGCCTGGGCCAGCGCGTGATGATCGCGGCGATGCTCATCAATTCCCCGGATCTGCTCATCGCGGATGAGCCTACTTCGGCCTTGGACGTGATGGTGCGGGGACAGGTGCTGCAGTTGATGGACCGCGAGATCAAGCGGCGCGGCATGGGCCTGATGCTCATCAGCCACGATCTCAACACCGTGGCGCGCTACTGCGATCGGGTGCTAATCATGTACCAGGGCCGCATCGTGGAAACCTGTGCCGCGGATCGGCTCTTCGAGGCGCAGCATCCCTACACACGGGGACTCCTGGCCTGTCTGCCTTCCGTGGAAACGCGAGGAAAGAAACTATCGGTGCTGGATCGCGCCGCCATCAACGCGGAGATGCCGGCCTATGGATGACGCCCTTCTGACGGTGAGCCACCTGGATGTGTTCTACAAGCGGGGCCGGGAGAGCTTCCAGGCCGTCCGCGATGTGAGCTTCGAGGTTCAGGACGGAGAGACCTTCGGTCTCATCGGCGGTTCCGGCTGCGGCAAGTCCACGATCCTGTTGGTGCTCTCGGGCCTGGACGGCCACTGGCGCGGCGAGATCGTCCTGGATGGCGTCGTGCGGAAGGATGGCCAGCGCGCCTCTGCCGGTCATTCCACTCAGCTCCAGATGGTCTTCCAGGATCCTTATGGCTCCCTGCATCCGCGCCACACCGTGGACCGTACCCTTTCCGAACCCATGCGCGTGCGGGGCCTGGAGCACGTGGAGCAGCGCGTGCTGGAGGTGCTGGAGCACGTGGGCCTGGACAGCCGCTTCCGCTTCCGCTACCCCCACCAGCTCTCCGGCGGCCAGCGCCAGCGCGTCGCCATCGCGCGGGCCCTGGTCCTGCAACCCAAGCTGCTCCTGCTGGACGAGCCCACCTCGGCCCTGGACGCCTCGGTGCAGGCGGAGATCCTGAACCTGCTCATGGACCTCAAGAAGCAGCTCGGCACCACCTACCTCTTCGTCAGCCACGACCTGGGCGTCATCGGCCACCTCTGCGACCGCGTTGCCGTAATGCAGCAGGGAAGCCTGGTTGAAACGCTAGCCCCCGAGAACCTAGTGGAGCTGAGGGGAACGCACCCGTACACCATCGAGTTGTTCCAGAACAGCCAGTACGCGTGAACTTCAAGCTTCGTGCACTTCTGCCTGCTCCTGTCGCCGCTGTTCGGCTTCCCGATATCTCTCCATGCCGTAGCGGATCAGGCCGATGGCGATGATGGTGTAGATGGCGAATTGTCGAAAATACTCGCTGGCTTGGGCATATCCAAACAACTTTAGGCCTAAGTACGGTGAGATCATCATGAACAAGTGGAAGACAACAATGCCGATTAGTGCATGCCGAATCCTGATTTTTCTGAGGGTCACGCCTCCAACCATGAGTGCTGGTATTGCATAGAACGTTGACTGACCATGGGCTCCATAGGTGGCCATGTTGCCCATGTTCTGAAGAAAAATCACCTGACCAATACAGGCAATGATCATGGAGAGGATTACGGCTTTAATCCTTGTCCGGTTCACGGAAATACCGGCTTCTTCGGCGGCTCTGGAATCCAATCCAACGGCTTGAATATCCTGCCCCAGCTTGGTTTTCAGGAGCAACAGGAGGAGCAAGGATATCGCTGTGATGGCTAAGTAGGTTCCAATCGGAAGGGTGAAAACTCCGAGACGAACCTGGAGCAACTGGTCCAAGCTGTGGATCATGTGATTGAGATTGATGGTGTTCCGTATCCCGTAACCTCGCGATAGCAGGACGTCCTGGTTGGAGATGGGAATGTACGTGCCCATGCAATAAAGCACTAGAAACTGGTAGACACCGTCAAACATGAAGCGGATCGGGAAGGCGATAATCATCTCAATTCCTTTGGCCTGGTTCATGATCAAACCGCAGAGCCAGCCCAGAAAAACAGCGATCGGAATTCCGATCAGGGTTGCTAAGGCCAAGCCCGGCAATCCGACGATGTCGAAACCTACCGCGAGGATCAGGCCGATCTGGGCGGCCATGGCTCCGAGTCCCAGGGCGAAGTTGAAACCCATGCCGGCGTACAACATCGGCAGCAAAGCCAAGACCAGGATCGTGTTCCGTCCCAGTCGTGTCAGGAGTTCCTGAAGGATGTAGGAGAGTGGCAAACCCGAGAGCGGAATCAGTGGAATCGAGAGCGCGATCAATGCAATCGCGAATCCATATTCCTTGAAGAACACCTTGGATCGATTCATGGGCTTACCTTGGGGTCACAGATTCCAAGAGTAGTCACCCAGGAAACGACATGGCTGATTCCCGCTCGTTGGGGGAGAATGGGCCGTGATCGGCAAGCTAGCCGGGGTTCAGCGGATCTCAGTGCTCTCGATCTGAGCAAACGATATTGCCAAGGGCCGAAATGTTTAAGAACCTCCCAAAGCAGATTCTCCTCGGTGGTCTGACTGGCCTTCTGATCATGGTCTTTGGCTACATCTCCCTGGATAGTAAACGGGATGAGTTGAGAGCAATGATCCTTGTCAACGCTGACTTGCAGCAACAGGTGGACAAAGGTTACTGCCTCAAGGCCAATGGTACGAGATTGAATCAGGCTGTGAAGGTGTTGGATATTCAGTTGTGTTACCTGGACACCCTCATCAAGCTCAACACAACTGACCAGACCGGGACCAAGTGATCGATTCCGTTTCCCGTTCCATAGACAAACGAAAAGCGCCGCAATTCGCGGCGCTTTTCGTTCAAACAGGAACAGCGATTACTCGTTGTCCATGAGGCCCGGAGTCTCCTTCTTGGAGTTGACCACGGCCCAGCCGATGAGGCCGGCGCAGACCAGGGCGCCGATCACGCCGATGACCTTCTCGGAGTCCGCGCCTTCCTTGGGGAAGAGCGTGAACTTCATGACGATGCCCAGAGTCAGCAGGCTGACCATGTTCATGA
>DCFP01000007.1:0-1909 GCA_002319925.1 Holophagaceae bacterium UBA1801
GGCCGCTTCGGCGGACCGCGCTAACACAGCTGGGCGCGTGGCTGGCCGTCGCCCCGGAGGGCAGGGGCTGGCGGCTGTCGCCATACTGCGTCAAGCTCCCTCAACAGGGGCCCACCCTGCCTTCGGTCGCATTCCTTGTCTGGCTCCGCCGGCAGCTCCTGCGCGGCATCGCGCGACTTTGAAAACAGACCCTAGGGATTTTGGGTGCGTTTCCAGTCCGCTTGCCAGCGTGAATCAGCGGACGCTCATTTTGTGGGCGCTTCGGGAATCAAGGGGCGGCGGTTTCTGCCTGGGGCGCTGCGGACAGAGGTACCGAACGAGTTCCCCAAAGGTTGGAAACACATGGCGCTGATCTTGCATGACAGGAGCCTTGGTGGGCACCACCCGTGGATTTCTGCATGATTCTTCGAACGATCGTCTCCCACACGCCAGCAAAAGCCTTCAGGCCCGATGCCTCCTCCATGCAGATGCGCGCGGATGGAGCTTTTTCAAAGACGCTGGCCACGGTGCGCCGGGTGGAATCCAGCATGGACGCCGATGCCCTGCAGACGGCCCAGGGAACCGGGGCGACCCCGTCCTCCGAGACCATCGTGGTGCAGCCGGGGCAATGCTTGACCCGGATCTGCGCCGAACGTTTCCAGGCGCTGGGACAGAATCCATCCCGGAAGGACATGCTTGCCGCCATCCATGACGTGGCCCAGACCAATCACCTCGCGGATCCCAACCGGATCTACGCGGGGCAGCGGCTGGATCTTGCCGCACTGACTTCCATCGCCAAGACCCAGGAAGACGCATCAGCATCCTCGTCCTCCGCGGACTCTGGATCCTGGAAGGCCATCGTGGGTGGCCGGCTCTCCTCCTCCTATGGCTGGCGCAGAGACCCGTTCACGGGGCAGGTGCACCAGCACGGCGGCATCGACATTTCGGCTCCGGCAGGCACGCCCATCCACGCCTATGCTTCCGGGAAAGTCGTCTACGCGGGGTGGAGACCCGGCTACGGCAACACGGTGATCCTCCAGCACGAGAACGGATTGGAGAGCATCTACGCCCATGCCTCGAAGCTGATGGTCAAGACGGGAGACCAGGTAGATGCCCAAACCGCCATCGCTTGCGTGGGTTCCACGGGCCGTTCCACGGGTTCTCACCTCCACTTGGAAATCCGCCAGGACGGAAGGACCGTGAACCCCCTCGCGATGCTGGACAGCGCGCCTCTGCAGATCGCGCAGATCGATACGGGCCAGCCTTAAAGCAAGGCGCCGAACACCCTCCTGGCGTTGGCGTAGGCGTGCTCCGCGAGGATCCCTTCATCCTGCCCGCGCAGTCGTGAAGCGGCCTGGGCCACGAGTCGGATGTTGGCGGGTTCGTTGAGGGTGCCTTCGATGTAGTCGGGGAGATGGCGGGGCGGAATATCCGGGGAGTCGGTCTCGAAGAGCAGGTGCTCCAGGGCCACCGCCTGCACGGCCTTCGCCACGCGCTTGTTGTTGGGGTTGGCCAAGGAGCAGGAGAAGGAAATGTGGAGGCCCTGGCGCTGGAGCTGGAGGGCCGTCTCCCCCGAGCCCGAGAAGGAATGGACCACTGCACCGGTTTCGGGGATCCCGATTTCCTTGATGATCGTTTCCAGCCGCTCCCAGGCCCGCCGGCAGTGGATGGAGACGGGGCGGTTGAGCTCCCGCGCCAGGCCCAGCTGGGCCTTGAATACGGCTTCCTGGGCCGTCCGATCGAACACCTCTTCCGCGAAATCCAGCCCGCATTCGCCGATGCCGATATTCGCGTTTTCCACTTGTTGTTCCAAGGTCTTCAACCAAGCCGGGCTGGCTCGGTCGATGAACCAGGGATGGAGCCCCAGGAGCGGAATCACGCAGGGACGGCGCTGAACCAGGGTTCGCACGGCTTGCCAATCCGCTTCCTC
>DCFP01000007.1:2156-2445 GCA_002319925.1 Holophagaceae bacterium UBA1801
CACGGCTTGCCAATCCGCTTCCTCGGTGCCGCAGGCCACCATGTGAGTCACTCCCGCCTGCAGCGCGCGGTCGATCACCACATCCAGTTCGCCGCCATAGCGCGAGTCCTGGAGGTGACTGTGGGTATCGAAGTAGGTCGCGATGTCAGCCCTTTCCGCTCATGGCCAGGATGATCGCCGCCAGCAGGAGCACCCCGAAAAGGATCCACAGGACGATGGCCCCGAACTGATAGACCAGGAAGACGATTCCCGCCAGCACTGCCAGGATCAGCAGGATGATCAGGAACCA
>DCFP01000007.1:2686-2936 GCA_002319925.1 Holophagaceae bacterium UBA1801
GGATCAGCAGGATGATCAGGAACCATTTGAAACAACCCATGGACGGCTCTCCGCAAGCGAACAGGGATTGAATACCACGAATCCGGGTTGGGACTGAAACGCGGCTGGAAAGACTCCACACCTTTTGCTTGTGATCACCCCCTGGGAAAACATTTTTTGTTCCCTTGACGGCCATCAAGGTGCGCCATGTAGAACAAGCTGATCCTGATGCTGCGAGGAGGACATCATGGAACGCCAGATCATCCGGATC
>DCFP01000007.1:3179-24945 GCA_002319925.1 Holophagaceae bacterium UBA1801
TGGAACGCCAGATCATCCGGATCGATGAAGAGAAGTGCGATGGCTGCGGGCTTTGTGCCCAGGGCTGCCCGGAGGGTGCGCTCCAGATGATCGACGGGAAGGCGCGGCTGGTCTCCGAGATCACCTGCGACGGCCTGGGCGCCTGTGTGGGCGAGTGCCCCCAGGGTGCCATCACCGTGGAGACCCGCGAGGCGGCTCCCTACGACGAGCGGCTCACCCTCGACGGCCTCATCCCGAAGGGCGAGAACACGCTCAAAGCTCACCTCAAGCACCTCTACGAGCATAGCCAGACCACCTTCCTCAACCAGGCCCTCGACTATCTCAAGGAACACAACCACCCCATTCCCGAATTCAAGGAGAAGACCATGCACAGCGGTTGCCCCGGTTCCGCCCCCCGCAATTTATCTCGGCCTGCGGCTGGTCCCGTGGCTGCGGACGCGCCTCGGGATGGATTGACGAGCCAACTCACCCAGTGGCCCGTCCAGCTCCATCTCATCTCGCCCATGAACCCCGTGTTCGAGAAGGCCGATCTCCTGATCGCGGCCGACTGCACGGCCTTCGCCATGGCGGACTTCAACCAGAAGTACCTGCCCGGCAAGAAGCTCGTCATCGCCTGCCCCAAGCTGGACCAGAACCAGGAGGTCTACCTGGACAAGCTCACGGCCCTCATCGACGAGGCCCAGGTGAACACCATCACCGTGATGATCATGGAAGTCCCCTGCTGCGGCGGCTTGTTGCGCATGGCCCAGAAGGCCGCCGAGAACGCCAGCCGCAAGGTGCCCATCAAGGCCGTCATCGTGGGCGTGGACGGCGAAGTGCGGAAGGAAGCCTGGGTATAAAGATTTACCGCAGAGGCGCAGAGGGGAAAAGCAAGAGCGCGGAGAAAGAATTCTTCTTCTCTGCGCCCTCTCTTGTTTCCTCTGCGCCTCTGCGGTGTCTTGTTACGACCCGCTGCGGACTACCTCGATCTCTGAAGGAATACGCGGCATGGGCTTGCCGAGCCGTCGTGCCCCGTGCTCCTGCATGACGTGGGTCTCGCCGATGCGGATGCCGCCGAAGTCCCGGTAGGGTTCCAGCCGAGGGTAGTCGATGAAGGCCGTGAACTTCTTCTCCGCCTGCCAGCGGTCCATGAGTTCGGGGATGAAGTAGAGGCCGGGCTCGATGGTGAAGACGAACCCCGGTTTCACCTCCCGAGCCAGGCGCAGGGAATGGAGGCCGAACTGCGTGCTGCGGGGCCGGCCCTCGTGGCCCACCCACTCGTCGCCTAGGTCCTCCATGTCCTGGAAGTCCAGCCCTACCATGTGCCCCAGTCCGTGGGGGAAGAAAAGCGCGTGGGCGCCCTGGGCCATGGCCTCGTCCACATCGCCCTTCATCAAGCCCAGGTTGTTCAGACCTTCCGTCAGGATCTTGCAGGCCATCAAGTGCGCGTCCTGGAACCAAATGCCGGGCTTGAGGGACAGCGCGGCCTCCTGGAGGGCGTTAAGCACGATCTGGTAGACCTCCCGTTGCCGTGAGGAGAAGGTGCGGTTCACGGGGAAGGCGCTGGTGAGGTCCCCCGCGTAATGACCGGCAGTCTCGGCGCCTGCGTTGAGCAGGAACATCCGGTTGTTCTCCAGCACGACGGAGTGGCAGGGGTTGTGGATGATCTCGCCGTGGGTGGTGGCCACGATGGGATGGGACAGATCGCCCCCCGACGCCAAAGCGATTTCCGTGACCCGGGCCACGATCTCGGACTCCTTCATGCCGGGCTTGGCCATGCGCGTGGCGGCGATGTGCATGTCCACGGAGATGTCCATGGCGCGCTCGATTTCCGCGATCTCCGCCTCGGTCTTGATGGCCCGCTGTTCAGCGACCGCTCGGATGAATTCCACGGAGGCGCTCAGGGTCTGGTGTTCCGGATGGAAGCCCAGCATGAGGAAGAGCTTCAATTTGTTTTCGGAGCGATAAGGTGGCAGGAAATGGATCGGCCGTCCTTGGGCCTTCTGGAGCCGGTCCACCAGCTTGGCTGCGGGCGCGGCATGGACGATGCCGGCGCTGGAGGCGAACTCGGCCACGCTGTGGGACATGCTGCCCCAGATGATGGCGTTCAGTGAGGGGTCGTCCGCGAACAAGGTGGTGGTGTCCTGGTCCAGGTCCATGAGCATCGAGAAGCCCGGATGATCCACTCCTGTGAAGTAGAGGAAGGTGCTGTCCTGGCGGAAGGGATGGGTGATCCCCGGTGAGTTCATGGGACTCTCGTCGTTGCCCAGGAAGAGCAGGAGTCCCGTCTTGATCCGCTCCCGGAGCCGTCTTCGCCGTTCCTCGTAGATCTCGGGCGCGAACATGGATGGCTCCTGATGAGGAAGAGTGCTGCCTTACAGGATACCTCCCGAGCGCTGAAAGACGCCTGTGATAACCTCGGGCATGTCCACGCTGCCCGCTTACGATCGAGATCCTTACCTCACCAAGATCGAGACGACGATCCTGAGCATCGGAGAAGAGCAGGGGCGCCCCTTCGCCGTGCTCGAGGACACGATTCTGTATCCCGAGGGCGGCGGACAACCCGCTGATCACGGAAGCATCGGTTCTGCCACAGTCGTCGATGTCCAGAAGGCTGAAGGTCAGGTGCGGCACTATCTGGAGTCGCCCCTTCGTCCTGGACCCACGCAGGTGCAGCTGGATTGGCTTCGGCGCTTCGATCACATGCAGCAGCACACGGGTCAGCATGTGCTAACGGCCGCGGCCCAGGAGCGGTTCGGCTGGGAGACGACGGCTTTCCACCTCGGTGAAGAGCGCTGCGATATCGAGCTGAATACGCAGAATGCTGGGGCGCGGGACCTGGCGCGGCTGGAGGAAGCGGTGGCCGAGATCATTCGAGCGGCTCTTCCCGTCACCGTTCATCACGTGAGTCCGGAAGCCTACCAGACCATGAAGGTCCGCTCCCGGGGCTTGCCCGAGGGCCACACCGGCGACGTGCGTCTGGTGGAAATCGAAGGACTGGATATCAACACCTGCGGCGGCACTCATGTGCGGAGCACCGCGGAGCTGGAGTGCCTGAAGCTGCTGGGCACCGAAGCGATCCGCGGCGGTACGCGCCTCTTCTTCATCGTGGGCGTTCGGGCGCGGCGGCGCATGGAGGCGCACGAGAAACGCAACGCCTCGCTTCGCACACTGCTGGGTGCGCCTGACGAAGAGATCGTGTCAGCGGTGGAGGCCAAGCTGGAGCAGATCCGGACAGCCGAGAAGCGCGCAAGGCTGTTGGAGGACGAACTCATGGCCTCCCGGGTGGAGGTCTTGGCGGGGCGCGCCGGGAATTTCGTGGAGGAGCATTTCGACGGCAAGGATGCGGGCTTCATTCAGAAAGCGGCTCGCCAGCTAGTGGCCGCGGCTCCCGGCAAGGCGGTGTTCTTCACCGCCTCGCAGAACGACCTTCACTTCTTCGTTCTGGCCGCCGGAGAGCAGTCATCCCTGGAGGTCGGCACCATGGGCAAGGAGCTCGCCACCCTGCTGGAGGCCAAGGGCGGCGGCGCCAAGGGCTTCTTCCAGGGCAAGGCCGCAAGCCTTTCGAAGAGAGCCGAGGCCTTGCAGCGTCTCTCCTAAGCCAGAGCCTCAGTCCAGGATCTCTTTCATCTTGGCCTTGAGGGAGGCAAGGCTGTAAGGCTTCTGCAGGAACCCTGAGACCCAGAGGTCCGACAGCTCTTTCGTGAATTCGGATTCGCTGAAGCCGCTCGTCATCAGCACGGGCACGAGGGGATCGATCTCCCGCAGGGCCCTAAGGCATTCGACGCCGTTCATGCGGGGCATGGTCAGGTCCAGGAGCACCATGCGGATAGTGCCGCGGTGGTCCTTGACGCGCTCCACGCCTTCGTAGCCGTCCGCCGCCAGCACGACCTCGAAGCCCATGTGTTCGAAGATGTCCGCCGCAGCGAACCGGATATCCGGCTCGTCCTCCACGATCAGGATCTTGCCCATGCGACTGAACTCCGTGCTTGGATCAACAGCGTGAGTGGTTTCAAGAAAGATGCTGGAAGAGGGAAAGAGTACCTTGAATGTGGTGCCGTGTCCCACTTCACTGTGAACCTTGATGCCGCCCTTATGGCTCTTCACGATGCCCAGCATGGCTGCCAAGCCCAGTCCGCGGCCGTGGAACTTGGTCGTGAAGAAGGGGTCGAAGATGCGCTCAATGGTGCGGGAGTCCATACCGTGGCCGTTGTCCTGCACTTCCAGAGCCACGTAGGGTCCCGCGGCCAGTTCCTGCCCGGCATAGACGCGCCTGAGTTCGCTCTCGTCCAGGAATTCGCTGTCCGTACTGATCCGCACGTAGCCGCCCTGGTCGCTCAGAGCCTCGCTGGCGTTGATCACCAGGTTCATGATGACCTGCTGGATCTGGGAGGTGTCGCCGATGATGGCCGGAAGCCCTTCCCGGATCTGGTAGTTCAGGGAAGCCTTCTTGGACACCGAAACCGATAGCAGGTTGCCCATCTCCTTCACCTGCTGGCTGAGATCCATGGGTTTCACCTGGAACTGCCCCTTGCCGGAATAGGCCAAGAGCTGACGGGTCAAATTCGCGGCGCGTTCGATGATCTTTTCGGATTTCGCCACGTAGGTTTTCACCCGTGAGCTTTCGGGCAGCTCCGTCCTCGCGAGATCCAGATTGCCGCGGAGGGCGCCCAGCAGATTGTTGAAGTCGTGGGCGATGCCACCCGCGAGGACGCCCAGGCTCTCCAGCTTCTGTCCCTGCAGGAGCGCCGCTTCCGACTGCTTGCGCTCCGTGATGTCCATGACCGTTCCGCGCAGCATAGTGCCCTTGGCGGGGTCGGCGTGCCAGGTGCCGGTGACGTGCACCCAGCGCGGGGTACCACCCTGGCCGGTCAACTTGAAATCCGAGGAAAGTGTGCGGCCGCCCTTGCGGGTCCTGAGAATGGCCTTTTTCAACCCTCTGAAGTCCTCGGGCAGGATCAGATTCCGGAACGCTCGGAGATCAGGAGGCGTCGGAGCTGGATCGAGACCGAAGATGTGGAAGGTTTCCTCGGACCAGTCGAAGGAACTCCTGGAAAGAGTGAAGGTCCAGTTGCCGAGGTGGGCTAGCCGCTGGGATTCCTCGAGGCGGGACTGCCGCTCCCCTAGCTGATGGAGCATGGCATTGAAGGCATCCACTAGAATCCCCACCTCATCCTGGGATTCGCGCACCACGCATTCGTTGATGTTCTGGCTGGCCGCGATGCGCCGGGCGGCGGCCGCGAGATGCAGGATGGGCGTCGTCACGATGCGGCTCAGCCGCGTGGCGAAGAGCAGCGTCATGCCTCCGATGACCAAGGTCAGCAGCAGCGCGCCGACAAGGACCCACTGTACGCGGGCGTCGAGTTCCCGCAGATCCGCCTGGAGGTAAAGGGTTCCCAGGTTTTCGCTCCCGTGCGCGATGGGTTTCGTCAACATCATCGCGTTGTGCTTCATGCGGAAACCATCCGCGGGCAGATCAGCGGGGATCTGGATCTCCGGGCTGCCATCCCGGCGATAGGTGGCGAAGGTGTGCCCGGAGCGGTCGATGATCGCCGCCGTGACGATGCGTTTCTGGGCTTTCAAAGCCGATAGCAGCCGTTCCGCTTCCTGGGAATGGCCCGACTGGATGGTGGCCCGGGTGCCTTCCACCAGGACCCCAGCGAGCGTCTCCAGTTCATGCTGCGAGGAGGCCTGATAATTGTGCGTTTCCAGCGCCAGAAAGGTGACGAGGGCGAGAAACAGGGCCAAACCCACGGACGCCATGATCACTTGGATCAATTTCTGGCGAAGGGATGGTTGGTCGCGCAAGCTCATGGCCACATCTTTGATATTGGGCCGAGAACCCAGCCGGGGAGCGGGGAAGGCTGGGCGCTCTTCCCTCGTACCGCGTGAATGGGCCCATCAACGCACTTAGCCATAGACTCCTGAATTTATTGGACTTCAAATCGATAGGTTAAATCCGTGAATTGCACAATCACTTACAAGTACGCTTGTGAATCGACGGCTATCAACATTCAGGTATTTCTATCTTTCTGGTGTATACAACTGTGCACCAGGCAAGATCTGTCCACTACCTAAAAATATGTGATCTTCTTCACGACATCCGCGCCGGGACTCCCTTCGATGGATCTTTAGTGATCGGTTGGTCGCCTACCCGCCTTCTGTCACTATCTCTATAGCTCAGACGAGGGAATCGTGCGGGACAAGCGCTGCTATGAAGACATTCTGGATGTGATCGGCAATACGCCCATGGTCAGGTTGAAACGCATCACCGAGGGGTTGGCCTGCTCGGTTTACGCCAAGCTGGAATTCCTCAACCCCATGGGAAGCAGCAAGGACCGCATTGCCAAATACCTCATTGAAGCCGCCGAGAGGGATGGGCGCATCAAGCAGGGCGATCTGATCCTGGAGAATTCCTCCGGGAACACGGCCATGGGCCTGGCGCTGGTGGCTATCCAGAAGGGCTACAAGCTGAAAGCCGTCGTGCGGGATCGCACGAGCAAGGAAAAGATCGACCAGCTGCTCGCCCTGGGCGTGGATGTGCTCAGGGTGGACACCAGCCTGCCTCCCGAAAATCCGGACAGCTACAACAACATCACGCCGCGGCTCGCCAAGGAGCTGCCCAACTGCTATTTCCCGGACCAGCACAACAATCGCGAGAACAACGAGTCTCACTACCGCGGCACGGGCCCTGAAATCTGGGAGCAGATGGATGGCCGCATCGACGTGGTGCTGCTGGGCATGGGCACGGGCGGGACCGTGGGCGGCGTCGGCCGCTACCTGAAGGAAAAGGACAAGAACATCCGCATGGTGGCGGTGGACGTGGAGGGCTCGATCTTCACCGACTACTTCAAGACCGGCAAGGTGGGCAAATCCGCGCCGTACATGCTGGAAGGTCTCGGGGACGAATTCCTGATCGGCACCGCCGACTTCAGCGTCATCGACGACATGGTCCAGGTGTCGGACAAGGACGCCTTCCTGAGCGCCCGGGCACTGGCTCGCCGCGAAGGCTTGCTGGTTGGCGGATCCAGCGGCGCCGTCATCAACGCGACCCTCAAATACGCCAAGGATCTCCCTGCCTCCGCGCGGGTGGCGATCCTCTTCCCCGATAGTGCCTCGCGCTATCTCAGCACCATCTTCAACGACGACTGGATGCGGGAAAAAGGAATGATCTAGGCTGGGGAGTCCGCCATGAAGCTGCTGACCTACGTTTCCGAAAGCGGACCGCGGCTGGGCGTTCTCGTGCCTGGCCGTGACGATCAGTTCGTCCCCATCCCGAGCCTCGGAATGATGGATGTCATCCACCAGGGTTCAGCCGGGTTGGACATGATGCGCAAAGCCCTTGGAACCGGCACCTCGGTTCCGCTGGCGGGCCACTCGCTCCTGGCGCCCATTCCCGAGCTGCACCGCAACGTGTTCTGCCTGGGCTGGAACTACGCGGATCACTCAAAGGAGGCCGCCCACCTGCGCGGGAAGGAGACCAAGCTGCCTGAACGCCCGGTGTTCTTCACCAAGGTGACCACCACCGTGAACGGCCCCTTCAGCGATGTCCTCGTGGATGCGAAAGTCTCCGAGCAGAACGATTGGGAAGTGGAACTGGGTGTGGTCATCGGCAGGGGCGGGAAGAACATCCCCCGTGAACAGGCCCTGGATCATGTGTTCGGCTACACCGTGATCAACGATGTGTCCGCCCGCGATGTGCAGACCGCGCACGGGAAGCAGTTCTTCAAGGGCAAGAGCCTCGACGGCTACTGCCCCATGGGTCCCTGGCTCGTGACGAAGGACGAGATCGCGGATCCCCATACCCTCACCCTGCGCTGCCGAGTGAATGGCGAACTGAAGCAGGAAGGCAACACCCGGGATCTGATCTTCGATATCCCCGCGATCATCGAATGGCTGTCCCTTGGATTGACGCTGCTGCCCGGCGATATCATCGCGACCGGAACGCCGTCGGGCGTGGGTTTCGCGCGCAATCCTCCCGAGTATCTGAAACCAGGCGACGTGGTCGAATGCGAGGTGGAAGGGATCGGTATCATCCGGAACCACGTGGTGTCAGGTTAGTACCGGTATCCCAATCCAAACATGAAGAGATCCGTATCTCGGTTGTAGCCCGTGACGATGCGGTGCCAGGTGATCGGCGCCTCCCAATGTTTGCCCCACCGGCCCGCAATACGCAAGGAGACGATGCCGTCGAGATGGCCGGAGCCCTGCTCATCTTCCCGGGGCTGTCGGCGGTAATCAATGTTGAGATAGGCCCCCGCGCCTGCACCCAACGCCAGGTGATCGGAGAAGAAGGTGCGGACCTTCCAGAGTTCCACGGCCAGGCCGTTTCGCCGGATCACTTGGTTCCGTCCTTCATAGAGCCAAGTGGCGGAAAGGTCGGTATAACGACCCAGGCCCTGCCGAAACTCCAGGCCGATGGCGGGAGACAATTCAGAATGGAAGCTATTGACGATGGTGCTTCCCACGTGAACGACGATCTCCTTGTCGGTGGTCCAATCCGGCTGGAAGGGCGGCCTGGATCTCGGGCCCGGAGATTCAGGCGCGGAAAGCTGGTAGCCGATGCCGAAGAGTGCCGAAAAGTTGTTCCGATGACCCGCGATGCTGATCCAGTTGGCGCGAGCCTGCGCCAGGACACGGTTCGGGAAATACCATGTCGCAGCCAGGCTGCCGATGGCTCCGAATCCGTGGCGATTGAGGTAGCCGTCCGTTCCCGATATTCCGGCCGTATCGTAGAAGTAATAGGCCCCCAGGCCACCAGCCAGGGCTAGGCGCCCATCGAGCAAGATGGCGCGTTCCCAGAGCTGGGCCGCGTTGCCATCCCGGTGATGGAAGGGCAGGTGGCCTTCGTTGACATACGCGAAGCTGAAGGCCTGATGTTCATTGATGCCCTGCTGATACTCGAGCATCCAAGCGAACGTGGAATCGTGCGTCTGCAGCGAACGCGTCGTGCCCTTGAGGAACATCAATTCCTGTCCGGACAAGGAGGCGACCGCCACGAGCCAGAGAGCCATCGCGCGAAAGCTCAAGAGGACCTCCTTCCAAGACGGAACGACCATCAAGTTCACCCTGCTTGTCTTTGCTGCTTATGATGCCGTCGAAATGTGCTTGGTATGGATTCTTTTACGCCTGGCCTTAGGGGGCGGCGCCATAGCCCAGTCCAGCCCATTCCATCGAGGTTCGTTTCGCCTCGCCTCGCCGCGCAAGGACAGTGTCGATTGCAGCGATCTTAATGGGGCCATGTGTGGCCGGGATTGCAACGGTGCTGTCGGGACCATCAGCTTGAGAGGGAAGTTACAATCTGAGGATTCCTTTTCGGTGCTTGCATGTCGATTCATTCCACGAACGATTCCTCCTCCGGCCTCTCCCGCCGGGATTTCGTCAAGATCGCGGGGGCGGCGAGCCTGGCTTTGGCAGGCTGCGCGACGAATCCGGTCACCGGTCAGTCCCAGCTCATGCTCGTGGGGGAACAGGACGAGATCGACATGGACCGGCAGCAGTCCCCCCACCAGTTTTCGGAGGATTTCGGACCCGTGTCCGCGGGGAGTGTGAACCAGTACGTGGATCGGGTGGGTAAGGCCATCGCGGACCATTCCCATCGGCCGAAGATGCCTTACTCCTTCCGTGTGGTGGATGCTTCCTACGTCAATGCGTATGCCTTTCCTGGTGGTTCCATCGCCTGTACCCGGGGCATCCTGCTGAGCCTGGACAATGAAGCGCAGCTGGCGGCCCTGGTGGGCCATGAGATCGGCCACGTGAACGCACGGCACACCTCGGCCCGCATGAGCAAAGGTCTACTGATGCAGATGGCCGTGGCAGGGGCCACCATCGCCGCGGGCCAGAAGGACGAGCGCTACGCACCCATCGCTGGAACCGTGGGCGCCCTGGGGTCGGGGCTCATGCTGGCCAAGTACAGTCGGGACGACGAACGCCAGGCCGATGCCCTGGGGCTGGAGTACATGACGCGCTCGGGCTACAGCCCCGAGGGCATGGTGGGCTTGATGAAGATCCTGATTGGTCTCCATGACCAGGAGCCCAGCAAGCTCGAGCAGATGTTCGCCAGTCACCCCATGAGCCAGGAGCGCCTGGCGAACACCCAGCAGTCCATTGCCGAGCGCTACATCGCCTTCAACAATTTCCCCGTCTACCGCGAGCGCTTCATGGACGAGACGGCGCCACTGCGGCGTTTCAAGCCCGTGGTGGAGGCCATCCAGAAGGGAGACAAGGCCCTGGGCGGCGGGAAACCGGAAGCGGCGACGCCTTTCTATTCCTCGGCGTTGAAGATGGTGCCGGAGGACTACGAGGCCCTGGTGAAAATGTCGCGGTGCCTGCTGATGCAGAAGCAGGTCAAGGAGGCCCGGGCCTATGCCGAACGCGCCAAGGCCGCCAAGCCCGGCGAGGCCCAGGCACAGGCCGCCCTCGGGCTCGCCGCACTCCAGCAGAAGGACTTCGCTGCCGCCCACAACGAGTTCAGCGGCTACACCAAGGTCCTTCCCGGCAACCCGGGCATGTATTTCCTGGACGGTTTCTGTCTGGACAATCTGGGCCGCCGCCCCGAGGCGGCCGTGCTCTACCGGAAGTACCTGGACACCGGTGCCGCGGACAAGGCGGCGGATTACGCGCAGAACCGCCTCAACGCGTGGGGAGGTTGAGGCCCCATCACCGGCTTATGCCTGTTTGCTATCAAGCACTCCCGCAGTTGGCGCAGACCTTCCAGCCGCTGTGGATGGGGCTTCCGCAGTGCAGGCAGATGCGGCGCTGGACGCTGCCGCAATAAGGGCAGAAGCGGTAGGCGGAGTTGAGCTGCCGACCGCAGCCCGTGCAGCAGGTGGCGGCGTACTCGCCCACTTCCAGCACGCGGCCCAGTTCATCGAGGGTCGTCTCGCCACGGCGCGCCTTTTCGAGGCCATCCTCCACGAGGGTGCGCATCCCGTTCTCCTGGGCGGCCAGGCGGATGTCCTCCTCCGTGGCGCCGCGCAGGATCTGATCCCGGATGCGTGAGTTCGGAATCAGGGTTTCGAACACGCCCATGCGGCCCTTGTAGCCCACGTCGTGGCAGCGGTGGCAGCCCCGGCCCGCCTGGAAAGTGGTTCCTCCAAGCTCCAGGGCGCTGAGGCCCAGGTTGGCGAGCTGCTCGGCATCAGGCGTGAAGGAGGCCGAGCATTCAGGGCAGATGCGCCGGACCAGGCGCTGGGCGATGATGCCGATGATGACGGAGGCCACGAGGTAGCGCGGGATACCGATGTCCAGCAGCCGCGTGATGCTGCTGGGCGCGTCGTTGGTGTGCAGGGTAGTGAAGACCAGGTGGCCGGTGAGAGCGGCGCGGCACGCGATTTCCGCCGTTTCCATGTCCCGGATCTCGCCTACCAGGATGACGTCTGGATCCTGGCGGAGGATGGAACGCAGGCCCGTGGCGAAGGTCAGCTTGATGTCGGCGTTCACCTGCATCTGGTTGAGGCCTGGATAGTGGTACTCGATGGGATCCTCGACCGTGACGATGTTGATGGTCCTCGCCTTGATGCGGTTGAGCATGGAGTATAGGGTCGTCGTTTTCCCGCTGCCCGTGGGCCCCGTCATGATGATCATGCCCATGTGGCGGTGGATGAGCTTGTCCACCTTGGGGAGGTCCTCAGTGGAAAAGCCGATGGTGTCCAGTTCGAAGGCGCCGCCCGTGGCATCCAGGATCCGGATGACCGCCTTCTCGCCTGAGCGCAGGGGAATGGTGGACAGCCGGAGATCCGCTTCCCGCCCTTCCAGCTTCACGCGCACGGAGCCGTCCTGAGGCAGGCGCCGCTCCGCGATGTCCATGCGGCCAAGGATCTTCAATCGCGAGATGAGGGCGGTATGAAGCTGAGTGGGAACCTTGAGTTGATCGGCCAGCAGGCCGTCCAGACGGAACCGCACCGTGCCTTCCTCGATGCCGGGCTCGATGTGGATATCGCTGGCTCCCATCTGGATGGCCTTGCGCATGATGAGATTCAGGAGCTGGATGACGGGCGCATCAATCTCCGAGCTCGCATCCAGCACGCTGGCCTGCCCGCCGAAGAGGTTGAAGGCTTCCGCAGGTTCCGTGGCTCCGGCCGCCATGAGCGCTCCCGCGCCCTCCAGGTGGCGGGTGTAGTAGCGGTCGATGGATTCGTTGATCTTGGAGCGGGCTCCGAAAGCGGGCATGATCTTGCAGCCGGTGATGAAGGAGATTTCCTGGATGGCGTCCAGATCCTGGGGATCAGCCATGACCACATCCAGCCGTTTCCCATCCCTGCGCAGGGGTAGCACCGTGTGCTTGCGCGCCAGGGCCTCGGGAATTTCGTTGAGCTGGTCCGGTGTGAACGCCAGCTCATCCACGGGGATGTAAGGCATCTTGAGATGTTCCGCCAGGAGTTCCGCGAGCTGCGAATCCAGAAGGTAGCCCAGTTGCAATAACGCCTCGCCCAGGGGGCGGCCCGTCTCGAACTGGATATCCAGGGCCTCGTTCAGCATCGTGGGCGTGATCAGGCCCTTCTTGATGGCCAGCTCACCCAGGAAATCCTTGGGCCATGCGGGCTGCATGAGATCGACCTTTCGGAGGACAGGTGGTTCCTGAGCCATGGAATTCCCTCGGTAGTCCGCTGGGTGAGCGGATGTTCCAACAACTTTCCCGCCAATCCGCACGCATTGCCAGTGCGAGGTGCTGGGGAAATAACGGGAACTCAGTGAATTTCAAAAGCCCGGGACGGAAGGACGGCTTCCTGCCGTTCATCGCACTGCCGGAGACTCGTGGCACGCCTCACTCAAGATGTGACCGGCCTCACGGGCGGGTTTCCGGGAATTAAGACAGAATGGCACGACTCAAATTGGAGGTTCCATGTACGACATCGAAGGATCCCTGGATCGCCAGATCCTGCAGACCTCGAAGAATCGGCCCACCATCGTGTTCGTGGAACCGAAGGACCCCCGGATCATCGAGGCCGCCTGCCAGCTAGCGCGGTTCATCCGCCCCGTCCTGCTGGCCGGGGAGCAGGAGATCCGCGAGGTCGCGGCCCGGGAACTCACCCATCTGGATCCGAACCGCATCGAGTACGGCCTCTCCGAATGCAGCTTCGTGGACATCCCCTCCAACCCTGGCCTGGTGGAAGAGTTTGCGCAGGTCTACGCCGATTTCGTGAAGAGTGGTGGCGACACCATCAGCCTTGACGAGGCCCGCAAGGTCGTCTCCGATCCCGTGCACTTCGGCATCTGCGCCGTCAAGGCCGGCCACGCGGACACCGTTGTGGGCGGCGCGGTGCATAGCGACAGGAATTATTCCCGCCCCATGATGCGGATGCTCGCCAAGCGCGAATTCCTCTGCGAAGCGGGCGTCTTCGTGCTTCCCGACGACCATCCGGAGGGCATCTTCCCCCACAACATCGTGGTCTTCGGCGATGTGGGCGTGAACGCCATCATGACGCCGGAGGTCCTGGCCCAGATCGCCGTGGGCACTTGCGCCATCGCCCGGGACCTCATTCCCGAAGAGGTGCTGCCCGAGATCCGCGGGGCCATCATCTCCTACTCGGACTGGGGTTCCGACGACGGCCCGTCGCCCGCGCTGGTGCGCGCCGCGACCGAGCTGGTGCCCAATTATCTGGCAGAGCGTGTTGAGAAGGGAGAGCGCTACAAGTCCATCAAGATCCAGGGCGAGGTGAAGATCAACGCCGCGCTGTCCCAGCGCTCCGCGATGTACTACCGCTCCCGCCTGGAGACCTGGCCGGGCTCGCCCAACGTGGTCATCTGCCCCAACCTCGACATGGGCAACCTGCTGTATCACCTCTATGCCGTGCGCTTCCCCACCGCGAAGAAGTTCCCCGTGTTCTTCGCCCTGCAGTTCGGTGGCGTTGACCTGGCCATGGACTGCATCCCCGAGGACATCCGCCTCGCGGTGAAGGCCAGCGTCCTGCGCATGCACAAGTACGGCGAGTGGATGCAGACACCCAAGGACACCTTCTTCCGCCGCCACCGCGTGCTGGCCATCAACCCTGGCTCCACGTCCACCAAGCTCTCGATCTACGATGGCGAACTAGAGCGCACCACCCAAGAGCTGCAGCACTCCGCCGAGGAGCTGAAGCCCTTCGAGGGCCATCCCATCACCGAGCAGTTTCACTTCCGCAAGGAGGCCATCGCGAGGTTTCTGCAGGTCAATGGCATCACCATGGACGACATCGACGCCGTCGCCGGCCGGGGAGGTGTTCTATGGCCCATGCCTCACGGCACCTACCTCGTGAACGAGGTCATGGCGGAAGATCTCCGAGTGGGCGTGCAGGGCGATCACGCTTCCAACCTAGGTGGTCTCATCGCCAGGGAACTGGTGGCGGGTACGGACAAGCCAGCCTTCATCGTCGATCCGGTGGTGGTGGATGAGATGCCCGAGTTCATGAAGATCACCGGTGTCAAGGCCATCCGCCGCAAAGTCATCAGCCACGCCCTGAACCAGATCGCTACGGCCCGCCGCTATGCGGAAGACCATGAGACGTTCTACGAGAAGATCAACGTCATTGTCGCCCACATGGGCGGCGGCATCTCCGTTGGCGCCCACAAGCAGGGCCGCTACATCGATGTGAACAACGCTCTCGACGGCGAAGGTCCATTCACGCCCCAGCGCAGCGGCAGCCTCCCGGTGGGCCAGCTCATCGAGCTGTGCTTCTCGGGCAAGTACACCAAGGCCGAGCTGAAGCAGCTCAACAAGGGCCGTGGGGGCCTCATTGATCTCCTTGGTACCGCGGATCTGCGTGATCTGGAGAACCGCTATCAGAAGGGCGAGCAGGAGGTGGTGGACGTACTGGACGCCATGGCTTACCAGATCGCCAAGTGGATCGCTTCCCTGATCCCGGCTTTCGGCGGCGAGAAGATCGACCAGATCCTGCTCACGGGCGGCGCTGCTCGCTGCAAGCCCGTCGTGAACTACATCAAGAACCATGTGGCCGCCATGGGCTGCGGCGTGACCATCTATCCCGGCGAGAACGAGATGGGAGCCCTGGTCAAGGGCGCTCTCCGGGTTCTCTCGGGCAAGGAACCTGCCAAGGAATACCATTCCCGCTGAGGGAGAAAACAGACCTCCTTTTCCTTTTCCAAAAGGGAATTCACCGCTCAAGTTCCCCAGTGAAGGGCCGATAGACCCTTCGCTGGGGATCTTTTCTCTGGGGGGTCTTATGCACTTCGCGCTGCCCTTCTGTTCCGCCTCTGCCAACGTGGTGGCCCTGGATGAAGTGCTGACGGCCTACGATCCCCGGTTCCAGGTGGCCGTGCACCGGATCCTTCTGGAACAGGGCTTCGAAGTGGATGGCGGCCTGCCCAACCTGCAATTGGCCATGGAGCTTCGGGATGCCATCGGCGGTTCCCTGGAAGACCAGGGCTACGGCCTCGACTGGGAATCCCTGGATTGGTTCCTGGAATGGGCCGACCACCAGGGCATTCTCGTGGACTTGAACCTTGCTTCTGGCCACCTGCCAGCGACGGCTTGATACAGATTTATTCCGCGCCTCGTGAGGCCAGGCAGCGATTTGCGGCGGCCTTGCGATTCTGGTCATAACAATTCCTGGATTCCGAGACCGGTACAGTCGGGGTTAATCTCGACTGTTTTTGTCGAATTTAGGTACAACTGCCTCTGTTATGTTGACCATTTGAGTCATATATTTTCTTTGGAATCCGACCAAGGGTTTCCGAACCAAGGAGGACACCATGAACCAGACCACCGTCGTTTTCAACCATGTCGAAATGCATGAGAGCGCGCACTTCTCCCCCCGCTATGGATGCCTTGCCCAGGGCGGCCTCAAGGCCTTTGCCAGGATGAAGGGGGAAGTCGTCCACTGCACCTCGGGCCATCTTTGGGTGACCTTCGAGGACGACACCGAGGATCACCTCATCGCCTCGGGTGAAAGCCTCTCCGTTCCCAATGGCGGCAAGATGCTGGTAAGCGGACCCGGATGCTTCCGCATTTCCCAGGGCATCGACGGCATGGATCTCGCCGCCGCATCTTGATTCCCGCACATGGACAGCATTTGAACATCGGATTCTGCGATTCAAATCATCAAAGCAAAGGCGGAACCGCGAAGTAGCGCGAATGAAAAGCGGAAAGAACGACACCGTGCAAACTTTTTATTCGCGTAAGCGCAGAGCGCTTTTTCGCGTCTTTCGCGGTTCCAAATGCAAGATGCGGATTGAATATCGGATGTTGCAACCGCAGGGCTCCGTTCCGGAGCCCTTTTTCATTCTCGCCATTCGCAATTCCGGTTTCTTAACCTCTCCGAGTCACGACTGGACGATGGGCTCGAGCTTCTTCTGCAGGTCATCCAGGCTGTAGGGCTTGTTCAGCAGCGTGACGTGTGGATAAGTTTTGGCGAGGTTCAGCGCGGCCTGGTCCACGCGTCCGGTGGCCAGGAGCACGGGAACCTTTGGATCCAGGGTGCGAATCTTCGGTAACGTGCCGGCGCCGCCGAGGCCGGGCATGTTCATGTCCAGGATGATCACATCGGGTTTGAAGCCGGCTTCGATTTTCGCGAGGGCTTCCTCGCCACTCGAAACGGTGATGGCCTGATGGCCTTGGATCCCAAGAAGCGATTGGGTGGCGATCTGGATCAGTTCGTCGTCATCCACCAGCAGCACGGATAAGGCCGGAAGCTGGCGCACGGCGGTCGTGCCATTCACCATCGCGGCGGGTTCGGCGCGCTTGGATGTGGCGGGGAAGCGCATCCTGACGCAGGTTCCCTGGCCGGGGATGCTCGAGATGTCCATCGTTCCGTGATGATTGGTCACCGCGCGATAGACCATGGAAAGCCCGAGTCCCGTGCCTTTGCCGACCTCCTTGGTGGTGAAGAAGGGATCCATGGCCTTCTCCAGCACCTCTGGTTCCATTCCGCTTCCGTTGTCTTCCACCTCCACTTCGATCCACTCTGAGTCCGCATTGCGGGTGCGCAGGGTCAACACGCCGTCTTCCCGCATGGCGTCGACCGCGTTCACGCAGAGGTTCATGAAGGCGTGGGTGAGGACGCTGGAATCCCCGCGGATGATCCGGAGACCGGGAGCCAGCTCCATCCTGAGCCGGGCCTTCGACAAGGCCGTGTGTTCCAGCATCCGGGCATCTTCGCGCAGGAGTTCGTTCACATCGATATCGCGCTCCTCCCCTGGGCTCTGGCGGGCGAAGCTCAACAGGCTCTTCACCATCTTGCCGCCGCGGGTGGCCGCTTGAATGATGGTGTCGAGGGTCTTGTGGGCGGAGCTTCCGGGGGATTGGCCCGCGATTTCCGCGGTGGCGATGCCCAGGATGGCGCCCAGCACGTTGTTCATATCGTGGGCCACACCGCCGGCCAGGCTGCCGAGGCTCTCCATTTTCTGGGCCTGCTGCAGCTCAGCCTGCATGGCCTTGCGCTCTTCCTCGGCCTCTTTCAGATCATGGATATCCGTGCAGGTCCCGAACCATTTCAGAATCTCGCCATCCTGGCCGATCAGGGGCACACCGCGAACCAGCCACCAGCGATAGACGCCATCCGCCCGCCGCAGCCTGCATTCCAGCGAGTAGCTCCGGTGGTTCGCCACGGCGTTCTGCCATGCATCCAAGGCGCGCTGCCGGTCCTCGGGATGGAAAGGGATGTTCCAGCCGGGTCCGCGGCTCTGGTCCGGGCTCAAGCCGGTGTATTCCGTCCACTGGCGATTGAAATAGATGGTCCGGCCATCGTTCTGGGTGGTCCAGACGATCTGGGGAATGGATTCCGCCAGGGTCCGCAGCTCGGCCTCACTGTTGCGCAGGGCCTCCTCGGCTTCCTTGCGCTCCGTGATGTCCTGCACAAATCCAGTCATGCGCTTCGGCTGTCCCTCGGGATCCTGCTCGAGGGCGCCCCGCGCCCAGATCCAGCGGATCTCGCCATCGGCGCGGCGGATGCGGCATTCGAAGGTCCAGATGGATCCGCTTGCAAGGGATTCCCGGAAACTTTGATCGATGAGCGCGCGTTCGTCCGGAAGCACGTGTTCGAGGAATACCTCGTGGGTCCATGCCGGCTGGAGCGTGTCGTACCCGAAGATCCGGTCGTACCGCAGCGTGCGCTGGATGGCATGGTTTGCCAGGTCGAGGTCCCACGCTCCGATGCGGTGGATGTCCAATGCGAAATCCAGGCGAGCGCGGCTTTCCTGGATGGCCATGTCCGCGTTCTTGCGCTCGGTGATGTCGATGAAACTCGCTCGGATGATCTGGCGCCCGAAGGAGGGCAGGCGCACCATCCGGACCTCGCAGGTGCGCTTCCGTTTGTCCGCGCTGCAGATGTCCGTCTCGACCATCACCTCATCCCCGTTCAATGCGCTCTGGGCATTGGCGGTGAAGGTCTCTAGGGGTGGACTTCCGCCCAAGGAGCTGGGGCAGTAGTAGGGCAGAATTCCCCTGCCGCGCAAGGTCTGCCGGTCACAGCCGAACAGACGCTCTGCATTGGTATTGGCTTCGATCAGTTTCATCTCCGCCATGTCGAAGACAACGATGGCCTCGGGAGCCTGTTCGACGAGCACGCGGAACCGGGCTTGGCTCTCCTCCAGGGCCCGCTGGGCGGCTTTGCGTTGATGGCGCTGGAAGAGCAAGCCCGCGATCAAGAGCGACTGGGCGATCAGGAGGATGATCGTCACGATGACGGTGCGTTTGTACTGCATCCATAGGGTCGGCGGCCGGTTGATGAAAACGCTGCTGCTGGGCAGATCGCGAGTGTCCGCGCTCCATCGTTCGATCTGGGCCCAATCCAATTTGGGTGTGGAAGGCGAGGGAAGGATCGTCACGGGCTCCGTCAGCGTCCGCTGGCCCGACATGAGGTCGATGGCGTACTGCCCGGCCTGGGAACCGATCTCCGAGAAATTCGTCACGGATCCACCCACAGCTCCGCGGCCGACCACGTTGTCCCACAGTGTGAAGACGGGGATCTTCGCGGTGCGCGCGACCAACATGGCGGTTTCCATTTGCACGGTCGTGCGTCCTTTGGCATCCCGATTGAAGGGCAGGACCAATGCGACCGCATCCTTGGCTGGGCGGGCGATCTCTGCCTGGATCTGTTCCAATGCGAGACCGCTGGTGTCCGTGAACTCCGTGCCATTCCATTTCTTCGAGAGCTCATGGGCCTGCTCCGCCACCGCGCGGTCGCTGTCTGTGGCTCCGGAAATGAGCAGGAAACGCTTGGTCCGGGGGAACAGCTCCATCGCGAGCTTCATCGTTCCGGCAACATCGTAGGTCAGGAGCTGGCTCACGAAATGCCGGTTCGTCGATTCGGGATGGGCGGGAATGTTCGCCCGAGCCACCAGCACCGGAGCGCCGGGAGCGATGTCCTTCATGTGGCCGACGAAGAAATCCAGCGCCGGCTGCTCGATGATGTAGACCGCATCAAGGTGCCGCTGTGCGTATTTCCGCCGCAGCATCTCCGCGAGACTCTCGCGGAACTCGGCATCATCGGCCCGCTCCAGGTCCAGGTTCTCCGTGAAGACCTGTTCGATGCCGATGCCATTGCGCTGAAGCGCGGAGAGGAAGCCGCTGATGACGATCTCCACGCCAGGCCGTTCCGCACCATAGGAGGTGAGGATCAGCACATGGCTGTCCTTCATGGGCGCCGGCTTGGCGGGAGTCTCCTGGGCCGCGGCCCGGAGACCTGCACAAAAGGCGATCACCATCAGCAGGCTGAACAACCATGGTTGCCGGGCTCCCACTTGGCATTCCCAGAACCACCGCCATCGCTTCATCGTCCGTCCCCGGTTCCTGGGCCAGCATAGCTGGTACACACTAGATGCTGGAAGCGCTCCCGAATGCCTAGCTGTTCATCCATGTATCGGCACCAACCTGTGCTGGGACAAGTTCAAGCACCTTCACCGCAGGTCTTGATTTGCCAGGACTGGATGAAACCTGAAGCGGGGCATCCAGGCATTCCTGGGAACCGCCGGTCCGGAGAATCAGGCTAAAAGTTCGGTCCTTTAGGCAAAGTTCATCGAACAGCGAATCCTACACTTCGTGAAGCCAACGTGATGTCGCGACGGCGAGGTGCTGAGATTCATTTGGAGAGAAACATGCCTACGAACGTTATTGGCTACGCCGCCCATGCCGCCCAGGACGCCCTGAAGCCCTTCCGCTTCGACCAGCGCGATCCGCGCCCCGATGACGTGGCGATCGAGATCCTGTATTGCGGCGTCTGCCATTCGGATCTTCACACAGCCCGCAACGACTGGGGTTGGACCACCTATCCCGTCGTCCCGGGTCACGAGATCATCGGCCGCGTCGTCGCAGTGGGTTCTGCAGCTACCCGCTTCAAGCCCGGCGACGCGGTGGGTGTCGGATGCATGGTGGATTCCTGCCAGCACTGCGGACCATGCGAGAAGGGCGAGGAGCAGTACTGCGAAGAGGGCGCCACGTTCACCTATGGCGGAACGGACCGCCACGATCATTCCATCACGCGGGGTGGCTATTCCGAGAAGATCGTCGTCTCCGAGCAATTCGTGCTCCGCATCCCCGACGGCCTGGGCCTGAAGGGCGCCGCGCCGCTGCTCTGCGCGGGCATCACCACCTGGTCGCCGCTGCGGCACTGGGGCGTGGACAAAGGCAGTCGCGTAGCCGTGACGGGCCTGGGCGGTCTGGGCCACATGGCCCTGAAGTTCGCCAAAGCTCTGGGCGCCGAGGTGACCCTCTTCACGCGATCCAAGGGGAAGGAAGCGGATGCTCGCCGTCTGGGCGCGGACCGCATCGTGCTCTCCACGGACGAAGCCCAGATGGCCTCGGTGAAGGGCCACTTCGATCTGATCGTCGATACCGTGCCCTACGTCCACGATTTGAATCCCTACATCCCCACCTTATCGGTGAGCGGAACCCTGGTGCTGGTGGGCTACTTGGGCCCCCTGGAACCCATGCTGAACACCGCTCCCATGGTCCTGCAGCGCAAGTCAGTGGCGGGCTCCCTCATCGGCGGCATCAAGGAGACCCAGGAGATGCTGGATTTCTGCGGCAAACACGGCATCACCTCCGACATCGAGCTGATCCGCATGCAGGACATCAACGACGCATACGAGCGCCTTTTGAAGAGTGACGTGAAGTACCGTTTCGTCATCGACATGGCCTCGCTGAAAGCGTGAGGCCTTTCCAGAGAGCAAGAAAGGAACCGCGAAAGATGCGAAAGCACGCGAGAAGAGATGGAGCGAGGTTCATCCATCTTTGTCTTTTCACGTAAGCGCGAAGCGTGTTTTTGCGCCTTTCGCGGTTTCAACGAGTTGATTTTCCATTTCGTGGAGAAAGAAATGCAAAAACGCAAACTTGGAAAGAATCTCGAAGTCTCGGCCCTTGGCCTCGGCTGCATGGGCATGAGTTTCGCCTACGGCCCGGCTCCGGAGCGATCGGAGATGATCGCCCTCCTCCGCAAGGCCGTGGAGCGCGGCGTCACGTTCTTCGATACGGCGGAGGTCTACGGTCCCTTCATCAACGAGGAACTGGTGGGCGAAGCCCTGGAACCCTTCAAGGGACAGGTCGTCATCGCCACCAAATTCGGTTTCAAGCTAAAAACCGATGGGCCTGGCTGGAGCGGCGTGGACAGCCGGCCAGCGCACATCAAGGAAGTAGCGGAAGCCTCCCTCAGGCGGCTGCGGATCGATGCCATCGATCTCTTCTATCAGCATCGGGTGGATCCAGAGGTGCCCATCGAGGAGGTGGCGGGCGTCGTCAAGGACCTCATCCAGGCGGGCAAGGTGAAGCACTTCGGCATGTCGGAAGCCAATGCGACAACCCTTCGCCGGGCCCATGCCATCCAGCCTGTGACCGCGCTCCAGAGCGAGTACTCGC